>CAYYCW010000050.1:0-9645 GCA_964470435.1 uncultured Treponemataceae bacterium | reverse complement strand
GTATTCCTATTCGCCAGGGTTCACCGTCAGGGCGAGCTCCTACAAGCTGCACATTACCTCCAAGGTTAATTATGGCGGACGTTATGCCGTTTTCGCGCATTATAGAAGCAAAGGAATCGCCTGCAACCCCCTTTGCAATGCCTCCAAGGTCAACTTGCGCCCCATCTAAAAGAGATACGTCGTTTTCTTCCAATAGTATTTTTTCGCTTCCAGTACGCGAAAGAAGACTTGCTATTTCATCATTACTAGGGATTCTATATTGATGCGTTAAAAAACCCCAAGCATCCACAAGTGGATAGATAGTCGGATCAAATGCTCCGTCAGTTTGCTCCGCCATTTCTTTGGCAAAAAGCAACAGCTTGGCCGTTTCCTCGCTTACATTTACAGAATCAAGGCTAGTGTTAAGAGCAAAAATTTCGCTTTCGGAATCTGTAGTTGACCAAAGCTTTTCAAGGCGGGTAATTTCAGATTGAGCAATGCTTAACGCGTTTTCTGACATTTCAGCAGAAGGGGAGTGCACAGTAATTGATATTGCGGTGCCCATTGCAACAAATTGAGTTGTGGCTCCGGCTGCTTTTTCGTTTTGTTTGCAAGCTGATAAAAAAAATGCCGGAACAAGCATTATTGCTGCGATAAAAATGCGCAAGTTAAAAACCGCGCATGGCGTTAAGTGTAAGGTAGAAGTGCTTTTCATTGTCTGATAGTATAGCGAAAAATGAATAGCTTGTGCAGACTAGCAGCTTAGCGCAAGCCTTTAATTATGGAATCCTGCTGGCGCCAGTTTTTGCTTACCCTAACCTGCAAGTCAAGGATTATAAAAAACGGAAAAATCTTTCTAAAGTCAGAGGCGCAGTCTTCCTTTATTTTTTTAATCATTGAAGCGTTTTTTCCTATAAGGATAGCCTTTTGACTCTCGCGTTCCGCAACTAAAAAGGCGCGCACAAAAAGCTCCTTTCCGCCTCGGCGCGCTTGCATGTCAGAAATTTTAACATGCACTGAATGCGGAATTTCCTTGCTAGTGTTAAGGATTGCCTTTTCACGAATGATTTCTGCAATGCGGAAATCCACTTCTTGGTCCGTGTAAAAATCATTAGGATACAGAGGCTCGCCTTCAGGAACAAGGGCGGAAAGTACTGCAAAAAGGCTAGCCGTTCCCTTGCCCGTCCGCGCCGATATTTCAAGCACGCGCTCAGCAGGTACAAGAGGAAGCGTCTCTGCCGCAAAAAGCCTAGTTTTGTCGGGATTAGCTGACGGTAAGTCGGTTTTATTGAGCGCGATAGCCGCTCTTTCAGAAAATGGGGCTGCAAGGGAAGCAACAGCGGCTTCTTCTTTTCCAGCATTTCTTGTGCAGTCAATCACATACAAAACACAGTCAGCTTCAGAAAGGCGCTCTCTTGCAATAGCCTGTAGTCTTAAATTTATTTTACGCTCTGAATTATGGTAGCCCGGAGTGTCCATAAAAATAAGCTGGCAATCTTTTCGGTTTGCTATGCCCCTAATTGAATTGCGCGTTGTCTGCGGCACAGGCGACACAATAGACACCTTGCCGCCGCAGAGCTTGTTTACAAGGGTGGACTTGCCGGTAGATGGACGCCCTATAACGGCGACAAAGCCGCACTTGTTTTTGCAGCTAGTTAGCGGCATTGCTAAGCTTCTACCGCGCTAGGCACTGCAATGCGAATTTGGTTTTCAACAAGCGAGATAATCTTTGTGGGGCAAGCTTCAACGCAAGCGCCGCAGGAATCGCAAATTGTCCTGTCAACAACTGGCAACCCCGTAACGCTATCCATCACAATAGCATTTACATGGCAGACGCGCGCGCACTTGGCGCATTTTATGCAGGCAGCCTTGCAGTTTTTTAGAAGCATATTCTTTTTCATGCTATGGCATGAGCAAAATACAAGGGCGCCTGCTTCACTTGCAGGGAATAAGGCGAGTATGTTTTGCGGGCATGCTGTAACACACATGTTGCAACCTGTGCACTTGGAAGCATCAATCTCTGGGAGACCGTTTTTTCCAATTACTAGCGCGTCAAACGCGCAAACAACCTCGCAGTCGCCGTAGCCAATGCAGCCGTATTCGCACATTTTTGTGCCTGTGCCTGCAAGCACTGAGGCGCGGCATGATTTAACTCCGCCGTATACAGCTTTTTCTTCTGCTTTTCCAATAGCTCCATGACAGAGAAGAACCGCAATTTTACTTTCTACAGAAGCTGTAACTCCCATAATCTTGCCTACAGCTTCCGCTACAGCAGGCCCGCCTGCAGTGCATGCTGTAACTGGGGCTTCGCCTGCCGCCATTGCTACAGCGCAGCCGTCGCAGCCTGGATAGCCGCAACCTCCGCAGTTTGCGCTAGGAAGGACAGCGCGTATTTCAGCAACAGTTTCGTCCGTTTTTACATAAAAAACCTTGTTAAAAATGCCTAGCAAGCTGCCAAGCACAAATGCTAGAACAAGCGAAACAATTAGCGTTGCAAGAATAATAGCCATATATTCCTCCTTTTTATATTAAGCCTGAAAAGCCGCCAAAAGACATGGAAAGAAGGGCTGCCGTAATAAAAAGAATTGGCGTGCCCTTTAAAGCCTTAGGGATATCTGCATCAGCAAGCTTTTCCCTAATTCCTGCTAAAAGCAAAAGCGCAATTACAAATCCGCAAGCTGTTCCAATAGCATAGATAAGGGATTCAATAAATGAATATCCATTAGTTATAACGTTCAACGTAACAGCTAGAATTGCGCAGTTTGTTGTAATAAGCGCAAGGTAAACCCCCATTGCTCCGTAAAGCGCAGGAATGGATTTTTTAAGGTAAAATTCCACCAGCTGTACAAGGCTTGCAATTACAAGAATAAATGTAAGCGTCTCTAAAAACTCAAGACCAAATGGCATAAGCACAAACATGTAAAGCGGGTAAGTTACTGCGGTTGCCAAAACTGTAACAAATAGGACAGCGCCACCCATTCCCACGGATTTCTTCACATCTGTAGACATTCCAAAAAATGGGCACAGCGCCAAAAAGCGTATCAGGACGGGGTTTTCAATCAGCATTGAAGAAATAAAAATTCGTAAAAGATCGCTCATACTGCAGCCTCCTCTCTGCTTTCTTCGCCCTTGTCGGCAGGAGAAGCAACAGGCAGCTTTTTATTTTCGGACATTCGCCTGATAGCCATATTAAGCATAATAAAAAGCGCAAACACAAAAAAGCCGCCTGGCGACTGCGAAAAGAACCCAATGCTCACGCTTTCAGGCAAAAGTCTAAAGCCTAAAAGCGTGCCCGCGCCAAGCAACTCGCGCACCGCAGAAATTCCTGTTAAAACCCAAGTGTAGCCGAGTCCCATGCCAAGCCCGTCAAAAAACACCTCGTCAATAGAATGCTTTGACGCAAAAGCTTCAACGCGCCCCATTATAATACAGTTTACAACGATTAGCGGAATAAAGACCCCCATCGACCTTGAAAGGGCAGGCGTGTATGCTTGCATACAAAGGTCAACTATTGTTGTAAACGCAGCTATTACAATGATAAAAATTGGAATACGGATAGAATCCGGAATAAGCTTTCTAAACAGGCTGATAATTAACTCGCTCATCATAAGGACAAAGGTCATGGCAACTCCCATCCCTATCCCGTTGACCACTTGGGTGGTTACCGCAAGGGAAGAGCAAAGCCCAATCATTAAAACGAGCAGAGGGTTTTCCTTGAAAAGCCCGTTTAAAAACATTGTTTTATAATTTTTTTTCATAGAACTCCTCCATTAAAGTATGCTTCAGCGGCTTTTGCTGAGGCGCGTAAAATTGCCGCCGCTCCCCTGGAACTTATTGTAGCGCCGCTTATAGCTTGAACATCGTTGCCGACAGCAAATTCATCACCTATGCTTTTCCCTTCAAACTGGTCAATAAAGGGGCTTTCACCTATCTTTGTGCCAAGTCCTGCGGTATCGGAAGTAGCGGTAACTCTGTAGCGGATTAGCTTTCCGTCAGTAGAAAACGCAGAAAGAAGCGTTGATGTTTCGTATGTTGCCCCTGTAGCCTGGACAAGTACGCCTTCGGTTTGCCCGTCTTTTTCAGCGCGGTAAACCCTTTCAAAGGAAATGCGGTCATCGCCTGATGCAACCTCAGATGCAATGTTTTCAAATGAATCTGCATCAGGGAAAAATTCAGCAAAAATATCAAACGCTTCCTTTTCAGCGGCAAGGGCAATGACTGGAGCGGTTACGCCATGGACAAAGGCTAGCCCCACGCAAGCCACAGCAGTATAGGCGCAAAGAATTAGCGCAAGCTTTATTGTATCTTTCATGTCTATCTTCTCCTTAATAGCGCTATTGTTCTTTACCCTTTTTAGGCTTGGGAACCCATCCGTATTTGCGCACAATAATCTTATTCAAAAACGGCGCGATCGTATTCATGATAAGAATGCCAAACATCACGCCTTCAGGATAGGAACTAAAAATCCTAATAAGAGCGGTTATAGTGCCGCAGCCCGCGCCAAACACAAGCCTTCCCCACTGGGTTTGCGGCGCGGTAGCGTAGTCCGTTGCCATAAACACGGCGCCAAATAGAAGACCGCCTGAAAGAAGCGTTAAAACGGGATCCATTCCCGCAATCCAAGTTATAACTACAGCAAAAACAAGCATCGCGGCGGGCGCGCGCCAGTCAATTATCTTTAAGGCGATAAGCACAATGCCAGCAACAAGAATTACAGGAATTGCAGATTCTCCAATGCAGCCCGCCCGCTGTCCTGTAAACAGCGCTCCGTACAGCTCCAAAACGGAATCATATCCTAATCGGGAAGCTATCTGCGAAGGCGAAAGAACCGAAAAGCCTTCGCCGGGATTTGCAAATGAAAGCGGCGTGGCGCTTGAAACCGCATCCGCGCCATAAGATGAAAAAGGCTTAGTCCATGTTGACATGGAAGAAGAAAAGCTTACAAAAAGAAATGCCCTGCCTGCAAGCGCGGGGTTAAAGACATTTGCCCCCAAGCCGCCAAAAAGCTCTTTTGCTACAACAACAGCAAAAAGCGAGCCAAGGGCTGTCATCCAAATGGGCATTGTTGGCGGAAGCGTCATCGCCATAAGAAGCCCCGTAATTACAGCAGAAAAATCGCCAGCGCGAATGTCCTGCTTTGTGAAAAACCTAAAAAGGGATTCAAAGCCCACGCAGCACACAACGGAAACTGCAATTGTTACAAGCGCTGGAATACCAAAAAGGACTATTCCGTAAAGTGCGACAACAAACAGCGCGCACACAACAGAAAGCATAATTTGTTTTGCAGTAAACCCTTTGGCAATATGCGGCGAAGGCATAAGGTAAAGGCTAGACTTATCTATTTCAATCATAAAAACTCCACAGTAAAATACTTAAAAAACATAAGCCTAAGCCCCAATAGCTTCTTGGCTAAGAAGGAATTTGCCCAGCCTAAAACGCTGCACAAGCTTTATAGAAGAAGGGCACACATAAGAGCAAACCCCGCACGCCACGCAGTCCTTGAGGCCGTACCTTTCAGCCTCGTTTAGCTTTCCGGTGTCAATGGAGCGAAACATTAGCACAGGATTAAGCCTGTGCGGGCAAGAGCTTATACATGTTCCGCATCCAATGCACGGACCTTCTTCTTTAACGCTAACTTCCTTTTTAGAAAGAAAAATAACGCCTGAAGTGTTTTTTACAACAGGGAATGCAGCGCTTTTCATTGCAGTGCCCATCATAGGACCGCCATCTACAATTTCTGCAACGTTATCGCTAACTCCTGAATACTCATCCACAAGCTCAGAAACCAAGGCACCAATGGGGGCAAGCAGGTTTTTAGGACTAGAGCACGCCCCCCCTGAAAGGGTAACAACGCGCTCAATAAGTGGCTTGCCCTTGCGGAAAGCTTCTGAAACAGCTTGAAGGGTGCCTATGTTAAAGATTACGCATCCAATGGCAGCGGGAATTGAGCCTGAAGGAATTTCACGGCCTGTCAAGACAGAGACTATCATTCTTTCGCCGCCTTGCGGGTACCTTGTATTGCATACAGCCACGCGAATCGCCTTGCCCGAAGGATGGGCAGCCGCAGCCTTTTCCAAGTCAGGCGCAAGAAAAGCCTTGTTGTCTTCCAAGGCAATTATGCCCGTCCCAGCTCCTGTAATTTGCATGGCGATTGCAAGGCCATCGACAACCGCTTCAGCATTTTCAGCCATTGCGCGCTCGTCAGAGGTAAGGTAAGGCTCGCATTCAGCGCCATTCGCTATAACTGTGTCAACGCTGTATTCGGGCGGTGGATTAATCTTAATATGGGTAGGAAACGCTGCCCCGCCCATGCCTACAATTCCCGCGTCGCGCACGCGCTTGACAGCCTCCTCTTTTGTGCACGAAAACGGGTCAAGGGGCTGCATAAACATCGAGCCCTCATCAGATTCACTTGCAGCAATGACTATGCAAGGCGCCTCCTTGTTGCCGTCGGAAAGCACTGTATCGAATTTCTTTACAGTGCCAGAAACCGGTGAGTGGACAGGCACGGAGCGTTCGCTTTCGCCAAAGGCTATAAGCTGCCCCTTAAGCACAGAATCGCCAACCTTGACTACGGGAGAGTTAGGCGCCCCGCCTTGCGTAACAGGAATATAGAGCGTTTTAGAAGAAGGAAACGCGCTTACAATAGATTGATTTGTTGTTGCATCCTTTCTTTCTGGAAGACGGACGCCACCTGGGAAAGTTTTACGTTTATTGCCAAAATTCATATGAAATCATACTAAAATTCAATGAATGATAAGTCAACATTTTTTATTCGATATATTAATACTTTTTTAATAGGAGCTAGCTTCATTTTCTTGTAAATAATGCTTCCGTTGCGATTTTAGGAGCTAAGTATTTATTTATTTTTTCTTCTATAGTATACTCAATGCTAGGTGGGTCGGGCGCAAGCCTTTGTTTATTTGTGTCTTTAAGTCTAGCGTTTTTTCTTACGCGGAAAATCTAGCATGCTGAATAACAAATAATCCCGCTGTAAGAGGTAATATTTAATTGTTGCGCTTTATTTCAAGATTCTTAAGAATGGCTGCGTTTAAGGATATTTCTGCAAAAGGCAGGAAAAAAAATCTCTTTTTTGAAAAGCAAATATATGATCTAAAGCAGCTGCTTGAAATATCCAAAAGCCTTAACTCAACTTTGGATCTACCGTCGTTGATTGAAGCATTTTTGTATACGTGCATGGGGCAGTTTCGAACTACGGGGGCGGCATTGTTTACAAAGCCCGACTTTGACGTGTCTTTTTTTGATCTTAACCAAAATATTTACGGCTTTGACACACATGAAGAAAAAGAATACCGAATACCTGAAAACCATTCCCTTATAACCTTTTTGAACAAAAGCACTGAATGCGTGACTATAGAAAATATACTTGAAAGCGGCATTGAGATTGATTCAACTATAAGCGACTTCAAGTCCCTTGAGCCTAGCCTTATTGTTCCGCTAAAAATAAAGGGCAGGCTTAACGGCATTTTAATGCTTGGCAGGCGAATAGAAAAAAAGCTGTACTCCAACTATGAAAAAGAGCATGTAATGATAATGGCTTCTCTTGCGGCAATTGCAATAAACAACGCTATGCTTCTTGACATGAGTACAACAGATATTATGACGCGCCTCAAGCTAAAGCATTTTTTCTATGCAACCCTTTCTGAAAAGATGGAGCAGTGCAAGGACAATGGCCTTAGTCTTTCTGTAATTATGCTTGATATTGACTTTTTTAAGAACTTTAACGACACGCACGGGCATAACTGCGGTGACTTTGTCCTTCAAAAGGTGGCAGAAGTTATACAAGACAACACACGTGCTCAAGACTTGTCCGCAAGATACGGCGGGGAAGAGTTTGTCATTATGCTTTTTGAAACCGATATTAATATTGCACAAAAAATTGCAGAACGCATTCGCAATATGGTTAAAGGAATGGATATGGTTTATGACGGAAAGCATCTTACGGTTACAATTTCTGCAGGGGTAACCGAGTACAATCCTGCTTTAGACAATTCCCCAAAAGCCTTGGTTGACAGGGCTGATAAGGCCCTTTATGCTTCCAAGGAAAACGGCAGGGATATGGTTACATCATTGCCTTCATCTTAAAAACATCACCTTTGCCTTATGAGCTTCCTTCAATCTTTAAGACAGCCATTCCGCTACACATACTCCAACGCCTTTCTGGTCATTATCATAGTAAACTTTGCTGTGTACATGGCGGGGCAAGTTTTCCCCAGCCTTGTAGGGTATCTAATGCTTAACCCGTTTTTAGTTATTTACAGGAAATTTTACTGGCAGCTTTTTACCTATCAGTTTGTGCACGGCGGATTTATGCATCTTTTTTCCAACATGATAGGGCTTTTCTTTTTTGGAAGCTCCGTTGAAAAGCATATTGGCTCAAAAGAGTTTACATTTGCATATCTTCTTTCGGGGACTGTTTGCGGAATTGCTTCATGTGTAATTTACGTAATTTCTGGAATGTGGCACGTCTTTCTTATAGGAGCTTCGGGCGCGGTGTTCGCCATTCTTCTTTTATATGCTGCCTTTTTTCCAAGGTCTGTCATTTTTATTTGGGGCATTCTTCCTGTGCCTGCGCCCATTTTAGTTATTGGATACGCCGCCCTTGAAACATTTTACATGGTTTTTGGAATGCGCACAGGCGTTGCGCATAGCACCCATCTTATAGGATTTGCGGTTGCTTATGTTTATTCCATTGTGCGCTTTAGGATAAATCCTTTCCGCGAATGGTTTTCAAGGTAGGGCTCGTCATATGAAACAAAGAGAAAAGGGCAAGCGTGTTTTATTTGCGCGCGTTCTCTTTATTTTTAGCTCTATTTTTTCCGCTGCTCTCCAAGCGCAAGTTGCAAGCATTGCAGATGAAAGGGCTTCTGCTACAGTTTGGGTTTACATAGAACAAACGCCTGGGAACGAGCCCTTTTCTCCTGGCGAGGAACTTAAGAATCTTGCAGCCTTTGTGCTTTCAGGCTTAGTGTTCGGCTGGCGCTTTGAGTATACTCCCTCTTACACCGCGCGGGGTGTGCAGTCTTATTTTTTGCTTGAGCCCTTAGGCGAAATCACGCCCGACAGCGATGGATTTTCCATTTCCAGTATTGAAATTAGGGGTATAAGGCTTTATTGCCGCGCGGAGTTTATCTTTGATGAGACGGCGCTAAACAGCGTGCGTTTGTGGAATTCTGTGCTTTTTAACTCATGCACGGGCAGGGGCTTTGGCAGCAGGAGCGACGAAATAACAGGAGTGTTAACCGCACTAGAAAGCGCCGTGCAAAACGCAATCCATGAGCACGCGCGGAAATTAG
Source organism: uncultured Treponemataceae bacterium (assembly GCA_964470435.1). Taxonomy (GTDB): domain Bacteria; phylum Spirochaetota; class Spirochaetia; order Treponematales; family Treponemataceae; genus Avitreponema. Next base: position 349 of record CAYYCW010000050.1, on the reverse strand, counting down.
AAAAAAACAGGCCTAAAGAAATACGCGGGGAAATTAAATTTAAGGAAGAGCCTAGACTATCCGCTGCAAGCGGCCGCTTTATTGCAGACGCAAAATTCCTTATAAACGTAAAGGAAATTATTCCGTACACTGCATTTTAGCTCTAAGCTCTAAGCTCTAAGCTAATCGCTCATTTTGCACTCCACAATAATGCGCCCCGTGCCTTCCTCAAGCAGGAGGTTGTAGTAGCGGCGGGAAAGGAGGACGGTGAGCTCATCGCGCGAGGCAGCAGGGGTGTCGCTCGTTGTTAATGTTTGGTCAAAGTATTCCATAGTCTTGCCGCCTACAAAGTAGGAAGGGCCGTAACGCC
>CAYYCW010000049.1:6374-9885 GCA_964470435.1 uncultured Treponemataceae bacterium | reverse complement strand
GATGACCCTCTCATACACTATGAGAGACCCCTAACATAGCGTATAAGCTATAAGCTAATTTAACAATATTTTACGCTAGTTTAGGCTGCAAACCCTTGACCTCAATCTTTTCATTATTATAGAATATTGTTAAATTTTAATCTGTTAAAATTAAGTTGGAGGGTTTTATTTTGCCTGTAAGGAATTCATCAGCTGCCAAGCGGCATAGACAAAGCGAAGTCCGCAGAATGAGGAATAAGTCAGTAAAAAGTTCTGTGCGCACTTGCGCTAAAAAATATGTTGCAAGCGTTACATCAAAAAATCCTGAAGAAGCTAAGGAGCGCTTGCGAAAGCTTTCAAGCGAGCTTGATGTTGCCGCAAGAAAGGGCATCATTCATAGAAATGCTGCTGCCCGCAAAAAGTCTAGGATGCAAAAGCTTTACAATAAAACATTTACTGCGGCCACCTGATGTGGTGCTAATTTATTCTATTGATTTAACTTACTAAAGTATGGGCTCAAATTCAAATAAAAAAACAAAAATGGAGCTTGTGGAAAATATTCACGCTAAAACTTCTTGCAGTTTAGCTACTGTAAAAGAGGTTGTTGACCTTTTTATTGGCAGCTTGCGTGAATCTCTTGAAAACGGAAGCACTATTGAACTGCGCGGCTTTGGCACATTTGAAGTAAGACACAGGCGCGGCAGAAAGTCTGCAAGAAATCCAAAAACAGGAGAACAAGTTTCCGTTAGCGAGCATTCCGTAGTTGTATTCCGCGCGGGCAGAGACCTTAAAGAGGCTGTGTGGAGCTACAAGGCAAGTGAAAGCCCGCAAAAGCGTAATAACGCAAGCGACTAAAGGCAAATATAGGCGCGCGACGCGATTTGCGGTTAACGCGCTTCTTTTAGTGTTTGCAAGCTCGCTTTTTGCGCTTTCACACCCCAATCCTATTTCTGTTAAAGGCTTTCCGCTTGTAGCCTATTTTGCATTTGTTCCGCTTTTTATTCTTGCAAGGCGCGTTTCCTTTTTAGCTTCTCCACTTTGGGGGGCAGCTTACGGTGCGCTTTGCTATTGCGCTTATTCATATTGGCTTAAGAGCTTTCACCCTCTTGCACTGTACACTATAATAGCCATCTACCTTTTGTGGATGTCTGCTATTTTACCCATCCTAAGGCTAGCTTGCACGCTTTTTCCGCGCAGGGGCTATGTTCTTCAGTGGCTAATATGGCTAGGCTACGAATACGCAAAGACGTTGGGATTTGCAGGCTTTAGCTACGGTATTATAGGTTATTCGCAGTGGCGCTGGCTTGCTGTAATACAAATTGCTGCTATTTTTGGCGTATGGGGGGTGTCCGCCCTTGTGGTTTTCCCTTCTGCTTGGATAGCGGCAGCTATAAAAAGCTCACTTGAGGCTAAGAATAGCCGCCCTAGTTCCGCTTTTAGCGTTTCAGCCTTTGCACAGAGTTTTAAGCGCTTTGCCATGCAGGAGCGCGTTCCTGCCCTTTGCTATTTTGCCTTTCTTGTATTTACTGTTACCTTCAGCCTTTTTTCTATAAAGGACTGGTCAAACTATAGTCAAGTTAAGGTAGCCTTAATACAGCATAATAGCGACCCTTGGGTTGGAAATATCCAAACTTACAGAAAGGAATTTGCCAAGCTTTCCCGCCTTTCAAATGAAGCCCTTGCAGCCGAGCCAAGCACTGCCTTTGTGGTGTGGCCTGAAACCGCCTTTATTCCGCGCATTGAATGGCACTACAAGTACCGCGAAGATAGGGAATCCCTTAACCTTGTGCTAGACCTTTTGCGCTATCTTGAAAATGCACCTGTTCCCTTTGTTATTGGTAACGATGACGCGATTAGAATAACAGGCGCGGAAGGCACGCAGAAAAGAATTGACTATAATTCTGCCCTTCTCTTTTACCCAGGCAAAAACGTGCTGCCGCCGGCACCTAAGCGTTACAGGAAAACGCATCTTGTGCCCTTTACAGAACATTTTCCTTACAGGAAAGCTTTTCCGTGGGTTTATAACTTGCTTGTTGCAAACGACACCCATTTTTGGGAAAAAGGCAATGAGTATGCGGTTTTTAAAATAGGCGACTTAAGGTTTTCAACGCCTATCTGCTTTGAAGACACCTTTGGCTATATTTCTAGGCAGTTTGTAAATAAAGGGGCGCGCGCAATAGTAAACCTTACAAACGACGCTTGGGCAAAGGATTCTTGCTGCCAATACCAGCATCTTGCAATGTCCGTTTTCCGCGCGGTGGAAAATAGAGTGCCCCTTGTGCGCGCAACAGCTTCTGGCCAAACTGCCGCTGTAAACCCAAATGGCAAGGTAGTAGCTATGCTTTCCCCTTTTAGCGAATCTTGGCTTATAGCGGATATTCCGCTTGTGCCACAAGAGCAGCGCACGCTTTACGGGCTTTGGGGCGACCTTTGGGGTAATCTTTTTCTTTTTTCTTCTATGTTTTTTCTTGCAGCAGGCTTTATCTTTCTTTTGAAAAAAAGAACAAAAAAATCCCGCTTGAAAGAATAGCAAAGAATAAAGTAAAATGCGCCATGGCTATTTTTTCTGAAAAAAACCGCGAAAAGTCTTTTACAGTGCTTGGAGAAAACTCTTCATTTAATGGCGTACTAAAGCTTTCTAAGGAGCTTTACATTGAAGGCAAGTTTAGCGGCAAAATTGAATCCGAAGGCCCGCTTTATGTAGCTCAAACAGCTGCCTGCAACGTTGACCACATAAAGGCTGCATCAGTTATTATAGAAGGGAGCGTAAACGGCAACATTCGCGCTGAAGAAAAGGTAGAAATGCTTGAAGGAAGCACTGTGCATGGCGACATTTTTGCTTCTGCCATTAAAATTGCAGATAACGTTACTTTTGAAGGAAACATTGAAATGCTTAAAAGCGCCAATAACCTTGACATTTTCATTACACGTCCCGATGTGCTAAAAGCTGAGCTTCAAGGCGAAGAAGAAGAACCGCCTAAATAAAAAATTAACATTTACCTAAAAAATGGCTTGAAAAAAAAATTTTAATGCCGCTAAGATAAGTGTAGATTTAATACGTTTTACATAGGCTGTTAAGGTCAAAGCCCTGTAATCTACAAAATGCACAAGGAGTTTTTATGATGAAAAAGAAAGTATTAGCGTGTGCCGCATTATTAATGTTAGTTTTTGGAGTTCAAGCTTTTTCTGAGACTAAGTTTTATTTTAAACTTGGTTTTGGTGCTTCTTATATGCCGTTTTCTGGTACTGCGCAAACCAGCAATAATTACTACTTGTTGAACGGAGATGACTCTGGTATTGAGGGAAATTCATTAGACTTGTACTATCTTTCACTTTTGCCTGCTTTTGGCTTTGAGTGGAGAGGCGAAAGGCCTGATGGCAGACTTAATGATTATTCTATAGGTATTGAATTTGCTGTAGATGGTGGAATAGGTGCCACACCTGATAGCTTTATAGAAGTTGTAACCCCTAGCATTAAGGGTGTTTTAACTGGTCACTTGGGCAGAAGGGCAATTGCTTATATTGGGGCAGG
>CAYYCW010000049.1:0-6274 GCA_964470435.1 uncultured Treponemataceae bacterium | reverse complement strand
CTGGTCACTTGGGCAGAAGGGCAATTGCTTATATTGGGGCAGGCTTTGCAGTACCCCTTATGTTTGGACAAACCGGTAATGATGCTAGACTTGACTTCAATCATGGCGTGCTTCAAGATATGGGATTTTCCCTTGTTAACTTAACTGGCACCATTGGTGTTGGCATAAAGACTAGGGAAAACATAATACCTGTTGTAGAAGTTACACAACTTATAGGGCTCACTGGCGGTACCCCATTTGACACCTACGCTGTAGGCGTGCGCTTTGGCTGCATATTCAAAGTTGGCGGCAAGAAGACTGACAACAACAATAGCATCTAAAAAAAATTAGCACATACAAAAAAGCACCTTTCGCTTAAGCGAATGGTGCTTTTTTTTTAAGCAAAAATGTTTTCTACTATGTTTTCGCTTTTAATGCCTATTGCAGCTGCAAACTGGCGCGAACTTAAAACGCCTTTAATAACATCAACAGGGTCATGCGCATCTGAATTGCATATAACACGTAAGCCCCGTTCTGCAACTATTTCCCAAAACTCCCTATAAGGATACTGAAAGCGTGTGCCTCTTGCCGTTTTGTGTTCCGGGCGGCTCATTCCAAGGCCGTTTATTTCAAGCGGCAGGCTTAAGTCTTTAGCTGCTTCAATTAAAGCTATTGAGCAAGCCTTAGCTTCAGCATCCCATTCCCGCCAGCCGCTCATAAAGATGTCAGGATGCGCTATAAATTTGTATAAGCCGCTTCTCATTCCTTCTATTGTTTGGTCAATGTATTTGTGCAAAAGACTAGCGTCTTCTGTAACCCCTACAATGTATACATGATTGCCGCCTTCAACAGTAGCCCAGTGGGAACCCAGCGCCAAGTAGTCAGCACAATTTTTTCCAAGAAGGTTTTCCTTATACCAAGAATACATTGACTTATCCCATTCGCATTCAAAGCCAAGGTAAACTTGCAAAGATTCGCCTTTATTTTGCAAATCGCTTTGCGCCATTTGCACTTCTTCAATATAAAAACTAAGCTCGCTTTCGCTCATCCTTATTGAAGGCCAAAATAGCCCTTCCCTTTCCAAAGGATAGGGGCAATGGTCAGAAAAACCTAGCGCTGTGCAGCCTGCTTCAAGCGCCTTCTTTATGTAGTCTTTTGGCATACCAGAAGCATGCTTGCAAAGTGCTGTGTGCGTATGAAAATTAGTTAAAGCAATTTCATCTTGATTCATTTTTTCCTCATTCTAAAAAGTTAATCGTTTGGCTTATTGTAAAATCTTCCAAGTACTTGATTTGACCTAACCACATTAATAAATGACTTGGGATCCTTTCTTTTTATCTTTGGAACAACGCGCTTTACATCATCGCCGCTTATTACAGAATATACAAGGTTGCGCCTTTCAGCAGTATATGCCCCTTTTCCTGTAAAAATTGTGGCGTCGTGGTGCGTTTCATCCTTTATTAGCTTGTAAACGGTTTCAGGGTCATTTGTTACCACTAAAATGGTTACCTTTTTATACCTCCTGTAAAGATTATTCAAAAGCTGCGTTGTGGTAAATTGAAAAATAATTGAATAAAGGGCGCGCTCCCATCCAAAAAGAAAACCCGCCAGCAAAAGAAGGGCAATGTTAAAAAAAAGGATGTAGTTCCAAGCGTCAAGCCCGTACTTTTCTGAAACCCAAATTGACACAAAGTCCGTGCCGCCTGAAGAAGCTTCCGCCATAAGACAAAAGCAAATGGCTATAGCGTTAAGCCCTCCCCCAAAAATTGAAAGAAGCATAATATCTTTTGTAATGTTGATGCTTGGCATCATGTCCGTAAAAACGCCCGTCAAGACAACTGAAAGCAGGGAAAGCGCGGTAAAGTTTTTCCCTATATATACAAAACTTATCACAACAAGCGGCGCGTTCAAAATTATGTTAACCACTGAATAAGGAAGACTAATAGAAAAAAACGAGCTTGCCACAGATTGAATTAAAATGGTAAGCCCGCTAAAGCCTCCTGGAAAAAGTCCGCCTGCGTGTACAAAAGTATTCAGATTTGCCGCCATAAGAAGCGAACCAATAACGATTAGCAATATGCGGCGCAATATTAAAGCTGATCTAGTAAAAAGGTTTCCAGCTAATGACGATTCTAGCTTTTTCATGCTAAAACTATACTGAAAAACTGCCCACTAGTTAAGCTAGTTTATAGTTTATAGTTTATAGTTTATAGTTTATAGTTTATAGTTTATAGTTTATAGCGCTTTTCCCTTATTGACTTTTAGCATTCATTAGCATACATTAAACTATCCTTTTAGCGCGGGGGGAATTATGCTTCAATTTTATTTTCTTTCAGTTTTATTAAATGCTCTTACAGGATTTATACTTTTTTCAGGGTTCAATTCGGGCAGTTCGTCAGAAGAAAATATATTTTTCCCTTTTATTGCCACTACAGAATCCTTTAGGTTCGCTATTGGGATGTTAACAATTATTATAGGCTTTCTTAAGCTATTAAGCCCTATAAGGGGTGACTTGCCTTTTATTGGCGACTTGCTGCCAGCAGCGGTGGGCATTGTTTCCGGTTTTGGCTTAATTTATGAAAACATGCGTATAAAAGAACTTTCTTATACTGTGGTTGAAAAAATAGAGAAAAAAGTTTCAATCCGCCGCCTACTTGACAGTAAAACATATATGGGAATTGCAGCAATGGCTGCGGCAGCGCTTCATTTTCTTTTTCCCACTGTTGTTATCATTTAGATGAAAACAGATGCAAGGCGATTTTGCAAAGAAGCAAGCTGCATAGAAAGCGGCAAACGCTCTGTTGCTGCAATTGTTTTTAATGGCGAGTATTTTTTGCTTGCAAAGCGAAAAAATTCAGGCAAAATGGGAGGGCGCTGGGAGTTTATTGGCGGCAAGGTGGAAAAAAACGAAACGCTAGAAAATGCCCTTGTTCGCGAGTTTAAGGAAGAGTTAGGCGTTTTAATTTCTGCAGGAAGCGTAATTTGCTCTACTCAATTTGAAAGCGAGGAAGGAGCTTCAAACCTTTACGCTATTGTCGCGGTTTTGCCACCTGATTTTTCCATTAAAGGCCTTTGCTTAAACGAACACAGCGAGGCAGCGTGGTTTAGAATTGAAGAAATACCTAGCCTTAATCTTGTTGACTCCGACAGGAAGCTTCTTCCTGGAATTAAAAAATGGGTTTTAGCCAATTCTTGAAACACTCAACCTTGCTCCTTTTTTTTGCACTTTTAGCTTGCCTCAGTTCATGCAAAAGAAATACTGAAATTGCAGATATAAGCTTGCCTCCTACCTTTATAGTTGAAGCTGAAAACCGCTTTGCAGTTGTAACGCAGCCTTACGCTATTCTTCTTGATGAGCCAGGCGAAAAAGGCATAACGCTTGCCCATTGTAGGCGCGGCGATGTGTTTGCTGTAACCGCTACAAGGTTTGTAGGCGAAGGCAACAAGAGGAGCCTTTGGGTTTCCCTTGAAGGCGGCTGGCTTTTAAGGGAGCACGTTGTTCTTTTTTCAAGCAGGTCGCAAGCTGAAAAAGCGGCTAAGGCAATGCTTGAAGAGGAAAGCTAACATGGCATACCCTTCCCTACCCTAGCGTCTGTTTAGCTAAGCTCCCCAACTGGCCGCACGCCCCGCACACAGCGGTACCTCTAGGATAGCGCGCAACGGCGTTTACTCCAAAAGAGGCAAGAAAGCGTTCAAAGCGCCTTACCTCTTCTGCGGAAGGTCTTTTAAAGGGCAAGCCATCAACAGGATTCCAAGGGATAAGATTAACATTAGCGCTAAGGTGCGCGCAAAATGAAGCAATTTGGGCGGCGTGTCTTTTTTCCATGTTCACGCCTTTTAGCATCGCCGCTTCAAGCGTAATTCTCTTTCCTGTCTTTTGGCAAAAGAAAAGAAGTGCCTTTTTTAGTTCGCTTAAAGGGTTTGCCTTTTCTATAGGCATGAGCTTTAGCCGCAACTCAGGGTCAGCGGTTGTAAGGGAAACAGCAAGCCTTACAGCAGGCAAGCTTTCTGCAAGCTCATAAATGCCTGCACAGACGCCCGCTGTGGACACAGTAATCCTTCTTGCAGAAAGAGCCCTGCCACCTGAAGCGGTTAAAATGCTTATAGCCTTTTTAACCGCTTCAATGTTAAGGAGCGGCTCTCCCATACCCATAAAGACAATGTTGCTTAAAGGCCCTCCTTCCTTTTCTAGAAAAAGCGCCTGCTCTACAATCTCGCCTGCACTAAGATTTCTGGCAAATCCGAGTGTGCCCGTTTTACAAAACGCGCAAGCAAGCGGGCAGCCTACTTGCGAAGAAATGCAGGCAGTCTTTCTTCCTGCGGCATCTTTAAGCAGCACCGCTTCCACAGCTGCGCCATCCTTTAGCCGGATGCGCGTTTTAAGAGTGCCGTCATCCCCGTAAAGCGCCTTGTCAAGCCGTGCGGTGATTACAGGCATTCCGCTATCAGCAAGAGCAGAACGAAGGCTTAGCGGCAAGTCTGTCATCCTAGAAAAGTCAAATACGCCGCGCGCTATCCACTTAAAAAGCTGCTTTCCATAAAAAGTTTTCCAGCCTGCATCAAGCAAAAAGGCGCTTATCTGTTCTGCTGTCATTTCAGAAAAGGAGCTATAAGTCATCGGCGTGCTATAATAAGAGTAAGGCTAGAGACGTTTGCAATACGGGAAACGCAAGTTCTAGGATTTAAGCCTTTTAAGCATGTCGCTTATGCTTTGGTTTTTCATTCCAAGCCGCTGAAAGGCAAGCAATACGTCAATCGCCATATTTTTATTTTTTTGCGCAAGATAACATTCGGCAAGCTCGATATAAAGCCTGTAGTTCTTGGAATCAGGCTGAATTAAATCCTGAAGGCTTTTAGTTGCCTCATCGTACTTGCCGCGCTTTTTATTCACTATGGCAATCCCCATTACAGCGTAGACATCAAAGGCAATGTCAAGCGCCCTTTGGTAATATTTTTCTGCCATGTCCAGCTCGCCCATGTCTCTGTATACATCGCCAACGCGCGTAAGGATTACCTTGTTTTCAGGATCGTTTTCTAAAATCCTGTGCCAATACTCAAGGGATTTTTCTTTTATATTAAGCCAGCGGTAGCAGTCCGCAAGCCCAAAAAGCGCGTAAAAGTTGTTTTTGTCCATTTCAATGGCGCGCTTAAAAAAATCAATACCTTTATCATAATTCTTTAGCTTTCTATAGCAGTTGCCAATAGAGGTAAGAATTTTTATGTTAACTTCGGGCTCGCTTACTTTAAGCATTTTTTTCCAGTAATAAAGGGCTGTGCCATACTCCCTAAAGTCATAGTATAAATGCCCAAGCCCTATAAGCGCGTAGGGATTATTTTCTTCCTCTTCAAGGACTTTATCGTAACTAGATTTTGAGTCCTTAAAATCCCCAAGTTTTCTGTAGGCGTCCGCAATTCTAGTTAAAATGGTTATGTTAGACTCGTGATTCTCAATGTAGTCTTGCCATATCTCTATAGCCTTTCTGTAAAGCCCAATTGACTTGTAGCAGTCAGCAAGCCCAAAAAGTGCGTAGTTGTTGTCGGGGTAAAGCTCAAGGCATTTAGAGTAATGCTTAATAGCCTCGCTGTAGTTTTCCCTTTTTCGCTCGGAATCCCCAAGTCCTACAATAGCATAGCTATTTGTTTTATCAATTTGAAGGATTTTATTAAAAATGCCGCAAGCTTCATTAAACTTATTGGATTTTAAGAGATTATAACCATTCTTAGAAAGCTCATGAATTTCGCTATCCCCAATTGAGGGCTCGCTTGGCGGCGGCGTTACTTCAAGAAAGTCATTTATCATTCTCCGTTTTCGTCCTCCTCAAGAATAGCTGAAATAACAGAGCTTATATCTTTGATTATGGGCTCCGCTTGCCGCATATTACGTGCCATCCAGTACATTTTAAGGGCATCAATGCTGCGGTTTTCCTTATTGTAATAATCGCCAATGCGTGTAAGCCCGTCTGAATAGCCTGTAGTCATAAAGATGCGCTTTGCAGCTTCAATGTCGCCCGCGTTAAACAACTCGTTGCCGCGCCTGTTAAGAATAGCCTTTTGTTCAGAGGACAGTTCAGAGGATGCATCCTCTGTAGTTTTTATAAAGCCTTGAGGATCTTGACCTTCTTTTTCAGAGTTTGACATTGTTTTCCTTAAAAAATATAAGCCTTTTTTAACAATTAAGGTATACTATTTTGACTATTGTTTCAACGGCAAAGCAATAGCTTTTACACAGCTTTTTGCCGAGGAGAAGGATTGGATTACAGTTCTAAATCTACAGCGTTAGGGCATGAGCAATAAG
>CAYYCW010000048.1:0-10008 GCA_964470435.1 uncultured Treponemataceae bacterium | reverse complement strand
TCAACGGAAGAGAGGGCAAGGCGCATTTCATCCACAGCTTCCCTTGTATTTTTGGACGCTTCCGTCGTTGCAGCTATGTCCTCTATTGTAGACTTGAGTGTCTGCCTGTTTGTCTTGGTGTACGTTGCCGTACGCTCTGCAAGCTGCCTTATTTCGTCAGCAACAACGCTAAAGCCCGCGCCAGCCTCCCCCGCGTGCGCAGCCTCAATAGCAGCGTTCATGGCAAGCAGGTTTGTCATAGCGGCAATCTCTGCAATAGCGGCGTTTATTTCCTGCAGGCTTGTGGAGCGCTTGGCTACCCTGTCTATGGTTTCCGTAACGGCAGAAACTGACCTTTCGCTTTTGGCAAAGGCTTCTGTCAAGCTGGAAGACCTTTGGGCAACTTCAAGGATTGAAGCTGAAATTGAAGAAGAGCTTTCTAGCATTTGCCGCGTAAGCCTTGTCGATTCTTCCACATAGCCTGCCTGTTCGCCACTTTTCTCCGCCATGCGAGTAACCTGCCCTGTCATTGCCTCCATGCTTTCCGCTACAGCCTGGACGCTTTTTTCTGAAAGGTCTGTAACCACAGATGCAGATTTGAGGGCGCCTTCTATGTTGTCGGAGCAGCCGCCAGCTGTGCTAATTGAAGCTAGAAGGCCGCTTAGGGTTTTAAGCTGATCTCTTATGCTTCCTTGCAGATCCTTCATGCTCGCCTGAATAATGCCCGTAAACACGTTTACCCGCGTGGCGATTGTGGCAATTTCGTCAACAGAGGATATTGAAATCCTCCCTGTAAGGTTCTTTTCGTCAGAAATCATTGCATCAAGCTGCCCTGTAACAGAATTAAAGAGCTTTGCAGCGTTTCCAGCCCATACAGGAAACAGTATAATCAGCGGAATAAGGTAAATAAGGCAAATCGGGACAACTCTAAGTATAAACTGGGAAGCTCTTACCTCTACATTAGAGCCGGATAAACTTGAAAACGCAAAAAGCCCGGCACCTAGTGTTATTATAACGCCTATAAGCATTGTAAAGGCGGGAACGATAATCTGCTCGCGGAAATGATGCGTGTTTCGAAGGGGCAGCGGATATGCAGTAAGCCTCTGCCTTGCAAGAGTGTTAAATATAATCCTATCCCCAAAAAGATACATCAAAGAAATACAAAACAAGCCCAACGCTACGCAAATAATAGCAAATGCTGTCATTTGCGTGCTAAAACCAAAAAGGTAAGAAACTATAACCGAATATGGTACAAACAGAAGCACAGTTTGAAGAATAATGAAAATCGCAGCCCAGATGGTACTTCTTACAGACTTAAGCAGAGTGTCTTGAAGTTCGTTTTCATCTACAATTTTTTTTATGTCAGGCGCTATCCGTCTGTCAAGTTTTTTGTATACAGGAAAAAAAATAATCATCCCCGCGGGGAACAAAAAGCCGGATAGGAACTTTGCCTCCGATGGAACTTCCGAAGGTATAAAAACCAAGGCTGCAATCTCTGTAAGGATACAGGATACCAAGTTTATAATTATCATTAGATAAAGGAATGAATGCTTAGTCTTCATAATGGTGCAGTATAGCAAAAATTTCTTAATCTTTGCAGTGAAAAATGCCGATATAAAGAAGCCTATGGGGTAAAGCAAGAAGTCCCCCACTTTGATGTCGTTACTTGCCCTGCCTTAGCTAAAGGCTTTTATCTTCCTTATTAGCTCCTTAAATTATTGAAGGCTTTGCAGCGTGGCTTTTGTTTGCCGATTAGCTCTTATAACCCTTGCGCCTGCACAAATTAAAAAAGCTGAAAGCGCTATTGCTAAAATCAAAAGTATGGCAACATGCGAAAGCATTTTTAACCCAACAAAGGGGGGGCTAGATAAGGCGTTTTCAGGTGAATCGCCGTCTTGCAAGGATCTGTGCGCTAAAAAATAGAGGGCGAGGGCTGACGCGTTATTAAAAAAATGCATAACCATGGCAAGTGAAAGCGAGCTTGCCGAGCAAGCTACATACGAAATTGCAAGGCCTGCAATAAAAGCAGAAAAAAAGCGCGCGATGTCCATATGCGCTGCCGCAAAAAGAAGGGAGCAAAGCATAATGGCAAAGGCGTTTTGCTTAAAGTCCACGCGCTCACCATTAGGCGGCTGACGCAGCGCAGAAAGAATAAAGCCCCTAAAAAGCGCTTCTTCGCAAATGGCGGGAAGCAGAGCTGAAGCTGCAAATACAAGCGGGCGCGGATAGGACAGAAGGATGCGCTCAAGAAGCGCTGTGCCTTTAAGCGCTGAAGGGTGAATAAAAAAAGACATGATGAGCTGCGCCACTCCTGAAAGGATGAGGCTTCCCGCCATGCATAAAAGTGCCCCTGCAAGCAGGGCAAGCGAAAAGCCGCCTAAGCTAAAAAAAGCCTTAAACGGAATGCGGCGAAAGGTTGCATACAAAAAGGGAAGAGCGCCTGCTGCAAGCGTAAAGGCGCATTGCAAGATGAGTGCGTCAATTTTAAGCGCGGCGGCTAAAAACCCAAAGCCAAAGTAGAGTAAAAAATAAAGGAAGAAAACCGCAAAAGCGTCCGTTTTTTTCAATTTGTTCCTTTATGGATTGCTCGCTGCGCCGATTTTAGGCTGTTAATCATCATTTCCCTAACTCAATGCCTTGAAATCAGGGAAGAGCCAATGAAGAACAAGGACCGCGCTGTTATTGAAAAAATGCAGCGCCATAGGAATTGCAAGCGAGCCTGTAGCGCAAGCCGCGTATGAAAATGCAAGCCCCAAAATAAAGATTGAAAGAAAGTTCAATAAGTCCATATGCGCGGCGGCAAAAAGAAGAGAGCAAAGCAAAATTGCGAAAGGCTCATCCCTAAGGCCAGAGCGGGGTGACTCGGGAGACTTTCTAAGAGCTGAAAGAATAAAGCCGCGGTAAAGGATTTCCTCGCATACGGCAGGAAGTATGGCAATGGCTAAAAATACAAGCGGCTGGGGATACGCGGATAGGGTAAGGATTTCCACATCGGCTTCAGAGACGAGCTTTCCGGAAAGGGCATAAACAGCAACTCGCACCGCTGCTGCAAGAATCCAAGCGGCCAACATGAGCAAAAGGGATTTGGCAAACAGGGCGGGCGAAGGGCACTTTAAGCGGAAAAAAGTCCTAAAGGGAATGCGGCGAAGGGCAGCGTACAAAAAGGGGAGGGCGCCTGCAAGCAAGGTAACGGCACAGGTAAGCAAGAGCTCATCTACGCTCAAGGAAGCCCAAAACATCTCGTCATCATCAAGCGGGGCAAGGTCGTCCTGGAGCGCGAGCTCATTTGCGCGCCAAGGCGCAAAAATCATAAAGGTGATTAACGTGAAGGCAAACAACAAGAGAAAATAAAGCAAAAAAACTACAAACGCGTCAGCCTTTTTCATTTAGGCTTATCCCCGCAAAAGCCGCCTTTTAGGCAAAGTACTTTTCAACAGCGGCGAATACAGTTGCAAGGTCATCAAAGCGTAAAAAGGCGTTCTTGTCGTAGGAGGTGGGCTGGTTATTTACAATTACAATTTGCCCGCCTGCCCGCAATGTAAGGCTAGGAAGCGCCGCTGCCGGGTAAACGGTAAGTGATGAGCCCAAGACTAAAAGCAAGTCAGCGCTTGCTGCCTCCTTTTCAGCCTGCATAATTGCGTCCGCGGGCAGGCTTTCGCCAAAAAAGGTTATGCGGGGCTTTATGGCTTTGTTGCACTTGGGGCAAAGCGGAATTTCTCCCTTGTTGGCAATGCTTGCCGCCTCTTCAAACTCCATAGTAAAGGAGCACGACAGGCACTCGTGTATTGTGGGGGAGCCGTGTACTTCAATCACATTTTTTGAGCCCGCCTTTTGGTGAAGCAAATCAATATTTTGTGTAATGACAGCGCGGACAATTCCCTTAGATTCAAGCAAGGCAAGCGTGGTGTGCACTATGGAGGGCTTTTTTTCGTCAAGGTCGTAAATTAGGTTGCGCGCGGCGCGGTAATAAACCGAAGGGTCGCTAAAAAATACGTCAATGTCGAACATCCTTGAAGCGTCAGCGTCGCCCGTTGTGTAAATGCCGCCCTTGCCGCGAAAGTCCCTTATGCCTGAAAGAGTGCTTATGCCTGCTCCTGTAAAGGCTACGCAGCGCTTAGCTTTTGAAAGCGCGGAGCAAAGCAAGTCAATGTTGTTGTCCATCATTTTTCTCCTTTATATTGGAAGGTGCTAGTGTTTCAGTATCAAAGTAGTTTCCGGTAAGCATGTCTACAATTGTAAAAAAGAGAATGACTGTCATTGGGCCAAAAATAAGTCCATTTATTCCAAAGAACTTTATACCGCCAAGAATAGAAAAGAAAATTAAAAGCGGGTGTATTTTAATTCGGTCTTTCAAAATGATGGGCCTTAAAAAATTATCCATAAAGCTTATAAGCACCGCGCAAAGGATTATAAAAAAGATTGCAGTAACAATGCCTCGCGTTGCGGCAAGCATTATGCCAAGTGGAAGCCATATGATAGCGCAGCCAAACATCGGCACAAAGGAACAGAAAAAGATTAAAACCGCAAACAAAAGCGCGCCCATTATTCCGAACGCTGAAAAGATAATAAATGCTGCAACCGCTTGGTAAAGGGCTACAAGAAAAAGGCCTTGCACAAGGTTTCCGATAACGTCGCGGAATTTTTTTATTAGCGCCCGCATTTGCCGCTTGTCAATGGGTATTGCGTTAATTAGCAGGTTTACAAGGTAGGGGCCGTCCGCGTAAAAAAAGAAAAGCGAGAAGCACATAAGGCACAGGGAGATTGCAAAGGATGTTAAATTGGAAACAAAGCTCCTTGAAATGTAAATTATTGTGTTGGAATATTGGCGCATAAGAGTGATAAACTGCGCTTTAATGTCGATGCTCGCAAGGTCGAGCGTTCCCATTGACCATTCAAAAACTAGTTGCGAAATTCTTTTGCCGGCTTCGGTTTCGCTAAAAAAGTCAAGGTTTGAGTTTACAAAGGCTACAATGTCATTGACAAATGAAGTTATTTGCCCAGCAAGATTTACCATAAGAATGGTAAAGCAAAACGCTACAATGACCACAGTGCTGACGGAAAAACATGCTGCAACAATGTTGCATTTTGCCTTAAAAAAGCGCTTTTGCTCGTTAAAGCATGAAACGATTTTTTTATGCACTGGCCTAAGCATCAGATAAAAGACTGCTGACCACAAAATCACGCTTGAGTATGGCAAAAAAATATTT
Organism: uncultured Treponemataceae bacterium; assembly: GCA_964470435.1. Lineage (GTDB taxonomy): Bacteria > Spirochaetota > Spirochaetia > Treponematales > Treponemataceae > Avitreponema. Next base: position 4,822 of record CAYYCW010000048.1, on the reverse strand, counting down.
GCCATAAAGAAAACCATAAGCGCGAAAAGGGCTGTAATGGAAACAGCGTGTATCGGAACGTTGCGCGGCAGCTGAGGTTTCACGTTGCGCATTATACTTTATTCCTTTAGATGAGTATAGCTAGTTTAGAGTTTAGAGCTAAGAGCTAAGTACTGTTAGCTAAGAGCTTCCAACTCCTTCATAGCTGAAGGAAGCTCATATATGGAGCGTATTGAAACTATCCCCTCTTTTGCGGCGGCTGCAGCCCGCCTGCCTGTTTCGTCTACAAGAATAGCCTTGCCGCCCACTTCCCTGTAGCCAAGAACGTATTTCAGGCTATCGTCTACAAAAAGTGCGTCTTTTGGTTCAAGGCTTGAAGCGGCAAGCGGGTTTAAGAAACTTGAAGGGTAGGGCTTTCCCTGCCCATCGTTCCATGTTATGTCATAAATGCCACTAAAAAGGTCAAAGACATCGAGATGCTTTAGAATGCGCTCGGCGTGAAAATAAGGTGAGTTTGTAAGAAGAATTAGCGGCATATTAATCGAGGAAAGAAATGGGCGCAGTTTAGGGTCCTTTGGCACCTCATCTGCCTCGCTTTCGGGATGAATGGCTGCAAAATAAGCGTCATCATCAGTAAGGCCGCAGCCCTTCTTTAGCCACTCAAGCGTTGTACTGTAGCGCTTTAGGTTTTCATCGCGCAAGCTAGAAGCCTCATCCATGCTCACACCAAGATAATTGGAAACAAAGGCTTTAAGTCGCCTAGTAAAGCCTTCTCCAATCTGTGCCGATTCGGGGTAAAGTGTATTGTCCAAGTCCAAAAGCAATGCCTTAACCATAGTAGCGAGTATAGCACTCTTGAGCCTTTTTTGATACAGTCGCCTAAAGGAGGGACTTATGCCACAAATTAGGGTTATAAGTGATGCGGCAATCCCTGATGTGTTTTATTCGCCGCGCCGCGCGGAAGCGCCAGAAGAAGCTGTTCGCGAAATTATAGAAATCGTTAAAAGAGAAGGGGATGCCGCGCTGCACAAGTTTAGCGCGCAGTTTGATAAATTTGATCCTCCAAGCATTGTTATAGAAGAAACTGTGCTAGAAGAGTGCCGCGCCGAGCTGGAGCGCGAAAATCCCGCCCTTTATTCTTGTATCTGTCTTTCACGCGACCTTGCGCTAAAGTTTGCAACGCGCCAAAGAATGAGCTTTGCTGACTTTGAAGAAGAGATTGCGCCCGGCCTTTTTGCGGGGCAAAAGAATATCCCTGTAGAACGGGCGGGGCTATACGCTCCCGCGGGGCGCTTTCCGCTCCTTTCTAGCGTTGTTATGTGCGCCTGCCCCGCTGTGGCTGCCGGCGTTGAAGAGATTGTCTTGTGCACTCCGCCTATTTATATAGAAGAAAACGCAAAAAAAGGCGTTTACGCGGACAAAAGCATTTTAGCAGCGGCCGCTATTTGCGGAATAAAACGCGCCTTTGCAGTTGGCGGCGCGCAAGCTATAGCAGCCCTTGCATACGGCACAAGCATCGTACCTAAGGTGAATGTGATAGCGGGACCCGGCAACAAGTTTGTAACAGCTGCAAAAAGGGCTGTTTACGGGGATGTTGGCATTGACATTCCCGCGGGGCCTTCGGAGGTGCTTATTATTTCCGATGGGTCAGGAAACCCTGACTGGGTTGCAGCTGATATGCTCGCTCAGTCGGAACACGACACAGCGGCACAGGCTATCCTTTTAACTACAGATGATGGCTTTGCCCAAGCTGTTGCGGCGGCTATAGATCGCTTTATGGAAGAGCTAATTTCCTCTGAAAGCGCTGCCCGCTCTAGTATTCCTGAAAACGGCTTTATTGTTATAGTAAAGGATTTAGGAGCCGCCGCCGCGATTGCCAACATAAAGGCGCCGGAGCACCTTGAGCTTGCAATGAACGCTTGCCGCGAAAGGGACGCGCTTGTAGCCTCTTTACGTAACTATGGTAGCCTCTTTATTGGACACAAGACAGCTGAAGTTTTAGGCGACTACTCTGCAGGCATTAACCACACGCTACCTACGGCGGGCGCGGCTGCGTTTACAGGCGGGCTTTCGGTGCGCCACTTTATAAAGACTGCAACAACGCTGCGCTGCGCCGAAAACACAAAAGCCGACATTTCCGGCTGGCTGGCGTCCGCAAAGGCCGCGCAAACTATGGCACAAGCTGAAGGATTGCAAGCGCACGAAGCCGCCGCCGCGCTAAGGCTAAAAGGTTAAAATAATTGTTGCCCCAGGCTATTTTTTTATGTATATTTTATCTATCTAATGAACACTAGAACGCTTGCAAAGTGTGACATGCTTTGCCGCTTTTAGGCGGGTAAAGCAAAAGCACCCAAGCTTGCTTCTGACAATCTAATATTGGAGGCGCTTTAATGAAAGTTGCAGTTATTTTTGAAAGCCTCACAGGGAACACTGAGGCTATGGCAAACGCCATATACGATGGCGCTCGTGAAAAGGCGGGCGATGACAATGTAAATATTTTCCGCGCAGGGGATATAACGGCCGACAAAGCCGCTGAATACGATGTTCTAATACTAGGTAGCCCTGCAATGGGCGCTGAAGTTCTTGAAGAAGATACATTTGAACCCTTCTTTACAGCCCTTGAAGGAAAGATTTCTGGAAAACGCGTAGCCCTCTTTGGCTCATACGACTGGGGGGACGGCCAGTGGATGCGCGACTGGGAAGGTCGCGTCCGTTCAGCAGGTGCTGCCCTATTTAAGGACGAGGGGCTTACTATAAACCTTACCCCAGATGAAGAAGGTCTTGCCACTTGCAAACAATTTGGCGCGGACGCTGTAGCAGGCTAGGATGCTAGTTAGCCATTGCGCTTTAAGGACGAAAGAATTGTCTTTCGTCCTTTTTTTGTGCTTTGTGCGTTTTAGGCTGTAGTAAAGCTATTGCTAAGCCTTGCAGTCTCGAAGCTTATTTTCTGAACCGCCTTGCTAGCTCTTTCAGCTATGTTAATTGCGGATACCACAGCCCTATCCTGCTCTGCAATAAGCTGGATATTCTCCAAAAGCTTTCTAAAATACTCTTGTAGGGTATTAATAGCTTGCCCCATTACGTCGCGGCTTTCTTCAAGCTCCCTCATATGCTTGGTAGCAAGCCCAGTGCTTGCTGTAGTTTCTGCAATGCTAATTGAAAGGCTTTTTTGCGCCGAAGTTTGTAGTTCTGCTTGCCCCGCAATATCCGCTATCCTCTCCTCTACAGAAGATAGGGCTTGCCGCATGTCATCCACAGATTTTCTTGCCCTTGCGGAAGCTTGCGTTGTGGCAGTAATGTCTTCTATTGTAGCCTTGAGCGTTTGTTTGTTTGTCTTAGTGTAGGCGGCAGTGCGCTCCGCAAGTTGCCTAATTTCGTCCGCTACAACAGAAAAGCCGGCGCCTGCCTCGCCTGCGTGCGCCGCTTCAATGGCAGCGTTCATGGCTAGCAGGTTTGTCATGGAGGCAATTTCTGCAATCGCTGTGTTTATCTCTTGCAAGCTTTCAGAACGCTTAGCAACGTTGTCTATTGTGTCTGCAACAACAGAAACCGAGCGCTCGTTTTCCGCAAAAACGCCTATCAAGTTGCTAGAGCTTTCTGCCACTTCCTGTATAGCACTAGAAATAGCAGCACTTTGCTCAAGCATATCCCGAGTAAGCCTTGCAGACGCTTCAACATGGCTTGTTTGTTCGCGGCTTTTTTCCGCCATGCTTGAAACTTGCTCTGTCATTGTATTCATGCCTCCAACTACGTAGGCTAGGCTTTTTTCTGAAACATCAGTAATCTCAGAAGCGCTTTTAATTGCTCCATCTATTTTTCCAGAACAAATGCCAGCGATGTTTATTGCTTGGGTAAGGTCTTTAAGGGTTTCAATCTGGAGCCTTATACTTTGCTGTAGTTCAGCCATGCTCCGCTGGATAACGCGCGTAAACTTGTTCACCCGCGTGGCAATGCTAGCTACCTCATCAACAGAAGAAATGGAAATACGTTCAGTCAAGTTTTTTTCTGCGGAAAGCATTGTGTCAAGCTGCCCTATAACATGCACAAAAAGCTTATGCGTAGCGCGCGCCCATTTAAGCTCTACAAGGAATGTAGGAATGATGTAGACCACAATAAAGGGTAAAACTTGAACAAAAATACCTGTAAATTGGCCATGAAGTTCTTCCCCAAGTACATTGAGAATCGCAAAAAGCCCCGCCCCGGTTGTCATGGTGCCGCCCATAATCATCATAAACATTGGAATTATGATTATCTTGTGCATTTGCCTCTTGTATTGCAAATCAATTGGGTAATGCGTGATGTTTTGGCTTGTAAGCACACTGGAGACCGCCGCGTCCCCCAAAATATATATTGCCCCCATGCCTAAAAAAGATGCGGCAAATACAAGTATAGCATATATTATCATTTCGCTGCTAACGCTAAATGCAAGTGCTAGCACAGCGGTGTAAGGCACAAACAAGATAAATATTTGCAAAAAATAGACAATCAAGCCCAAAAGGGGCACCTTTCCCGCCATGTTAAGCGCAGCCGAAAGTTTGTGGTTGTCTGAAATTTCATTCATGGGGATTGTAAGAAAGCTTTCAATCTTTTGGTAAGCGGGATAAAAGAGGAGTGTCCCCAAAGGAAACAAAAATGATGATAAAAGCCTTGCAACACTGGGCACGCTTGCGGGTATAAGAATATAGCTTACAGGCATTGCAACTAAAAATAGCGCAACAGAAACAGATATTATAACGGAGATAAAGGGGTGATTCTTTTTCATGGCAATATTTATAATTTAGCCAAATTGAGCTTTTAGTCTAGGGTTTTATTTAGCTTTTAGCTAAGAGCTATTTACAAAGCT
>CAYYCW010000047.1:0-10123 GCA_964470435.1 uncultured Treponemataceae bacterium | reverse complement strand
CAAGATAATCCTCTGTAATCATGTCGCCGTAAAGGGGCGCGGATTCGGGCATATATCCCGTCTTTTGCTTTGCGGCGCGGCTGTCATCTGCTATGTCAACGCCGTCAACCTTCACGCTGCCCGACGTTGGAGCGATAAAACCGGTGAGCATTCGCATTGTGGTGGTTTTGCCCGCGCCGTTAGGCCCTAAAAGGCCTACAATCTCCCCCGTAGCGATAGAAAAGCTAACGTCGTCAACCGCGCGGAAGTCGCCGAAGTCTCGGCATAAATGTGACGCTTCAATCATGCCTTAAGCCCCGATTAAAGTGTGTTATTAGGTGTTTCATATATCAAGGATGAAAGTTGAACAAACGGGAGAGCAGCGGGGTTACAGTTTAGCTATCAGCACTAGGGCGGAGCTAAGCAGAGTTCAGCCTAGTAAGGAGGGCTTGTTCTTAGGCGGTTTGCTGATATGCTAGCTTTTAGCGGGATGATGCCATTAATGTCAATGCGAACAGCCTTGTTCCATTGCGGATACGGCTAAGGATTTTTCTAAAGCTACGTGGCTTGTATACGAAAAAGGCTCATCCACCATATTAAAAGACAACATTCCGTGGTATTTGGCCGTAGACTGCTCCATAAGGAAGGAAGCACTTGCCCGCAACAAAGATGTGCTTGAGGCCTCACGTCTCTTGATAAAAAAAAACGCGAAGCTTACAAAGCGCTCTCCTAAGTGATTCGGCTATCAAAGGAGTAGGTTGTCTGCTCCACAAGCATCTTGTCGCGGGAACAAGCGCATTGCCGCGCATACTATGCTGGTATTCCTTGCCTTTAATGGAATTGAATCGCAATATATGCAAGATGAGCTCTCCTATTTCTAGAGCGCGCGGTGCCCTATTTTGCAGTTTTAATCTACTAGCTGACTAAGCGAGCAAAAGCGGGTATGATTTGGCTTAAATGAGTTCAAAAATTTGTCTTACGCTCACTTATCCTACTATTAGGCAAAACCTTGAAGCGCTTGAGCGCTTTCGTTCCTACGTAGATATTGCAGAACTGCGCGCGGATTTTCTTGAAGCAGGTGAATATCCTTATATACGCTCTTTCCCGGGATTGGCGGGCTTGCCGTGCATCCTTACAGTGCGTCGCAAGTCGGATGGCGGAAACTTTACGGGTGGCGAAGGTGCGCGCGCTGTGGTTTTTGCGCATGGGCTTGCCTTTGCGGACACTGACCCCAAAAATAACTTTGCCTACATCGACTTGGAAGATGATTTTCAAGTTTCAAGTATAGAGGAAGTGGCGCGCGGATTTGGCATAAAGATTATTAGAAGCCTTCACAACATGACGGGCATGGAAAAGGACATTGCCGCTAAGATGAGGGAAATGCGGCGTGGCAAGGATGAAATGGTGAAAATTGCTGTAATGCCCGAAAGCCTTGCCGACGTTACGGCACTTTTTAAGGCGGCAAAGCTTTGCCGCGGCGAGGAGTTTACGCTTATTGGCATGGGGCGCTTCGGCTTGCCTACAAGGGCTCTTGCTTCTGTAATGGGCTCCCAAATTGCCTACTGCTCAGTTCCCGCTGATAGTCTGGCGTCTTCCCAAGCGGGGGCGATTGGGCAAATAGATGTTGTCGCGCTGAATGAAGTCTACAATTTTAGGGATATTGCCCCTGACGCAGATATTTACGGGGTTGCAGGCTATCCCCTTGAAGCCACTTCTAGCCCAGTGGTTCATAACGCGGGATTTAGGGAACACAAAAAAAACGCTATCTTTATTCCAATTCGCGCGGAAACCTTTTCTGAGGTTATGGACTTTGCAGAAGAGCTTGGCGTTAAGGGCCTTGCTGTTACGCATCCCTTTAAGGAAGAGGCGCTTTCCTTTATTGGCAAGGCATCCGCTGAAGTTGAAGAGATAGGCGCTGCAAACACTCTTGCAAAGCGGGATGGCGCTTGGCATGGTTTTAACACTGATGTTTCAGGCTTTAGTAGGGCAATTTTGGAGTTTGCAGGCAAGAAAGACTTGAGCGGCATGAACACGGCGATTATAGGCGCTGGCGGGGCCGCGCGTGCTATCGCGCTTGCTGTAAGGCGGCTTAAGGGCCGCGCTTGCGTTTTTAACAGGACAGCGGAAAAGGCGCGCGCCCTTGCCTTGCAGCATGGCTTTGAGTGGGCTGCCCTTGACAGCTCTAACGCAAGCCTGCTTGCGGGCTATTCTGACCTTATAATCCAAACTACAAGCGCAGGCATGTTGCCCGAAACGGAAAAGGACCCGCTTGCCTTTTACAGCTTTAGCGGGCGCGAGGCTGTTTTCGACATAATCTACACGCCCGAAAAGACGAAGATGCTGCTCCGCGCGGAAGAGGCGGGCTGCAAGGTTTCTGGCGGCTTTTCAATGCTTAAATACCAGGCGCACGATCAGTTTAAGCTTTTTACAGGGGAAGACTATGCCAAATGACTTGCAAGAGGAAAAGAGGCGGGCAGCCATCTTTGCCGTTGATGACCTGATAGGGCGCGGGCTTATCTTTAGCGGGATGAAGATTGGCTTAGGGACGGGCTCCTCTGCGATGGCCGCCGTGAAAAGACTTTCAGAGAGGATTGTGGAAGGCGCGGTTACAGGAATAAGGGCGGTGGCAACTAGCTTTCAGACTGAAATAGAGTGCGAGACTCTTGGTATCCCTATCTTTTCTATGAACTCAAAAGAAATAGCTGGAACGCTTGACCTTGCAATAGACGGCGCGGACGAGATTTCCCCCAAAAAGCGCATGATTAAAGGCGGGGGAGCGGCCATCCTTTTAGAAAAGATTGTAGCCTACAACGCCGCGCGCTTTGTGGTTGTGGCGGACTCGTCAAAGGCTGTGCCGCATTTGGGCACTGTGTTTCCACTGCCTGTTGAGGTTATCCCGGAAGCAAGGGCGAGCGTTGCAAGGCGCTTGGAGGCGCTGGGGGCCAAGCCTGTCCTTCGCGAGGGCGTTAGGAAGGCGGGACCTGTTGTTACGGACAACGGCAACCTAATACTTGACTGCCTTTGGACTGCAACGCCTGATGGCAATAGCCCGGTTGACCCCGCGGAAATGGAGGTGGCGATTAACCTTATTCCTGGCGTTGTGGAAAACGGCTTTTTTACAAAACTTGAGCCTACGGTCTACATAGCGGCAAAGGACAGCTCAGTGCAAATGCTTTAGCCCTCTGGCAGGCGGTTAGCGCTGGGTAAGGCGGACAATGGTCTTGCCTGTCCCGCCGCTTTCTGGTGGCGCGAAGTGGAATTCCGCTACGGCGGGGCTCATCCTTAGAACTGCCGCCACAGCTTCCTGCAAGATGCCGCCTCCCTTACCGTGCACAACGGAAAACTCGTGCAAGCCCGCCATAGCGCAAAGGTCAAGCTGGCGTGTTAAAGCTTGCTCCGCTTCGGCGCGGCGCATTCCAAGAAGGCGAAGCTCAAAGGCGGGCTTTTCCGCGCGTCCTTCTCCTTCAAAGGCGGGCAAAGCCGCGCTGCTACTTCCACTTGCGGCGGGCGCGGGACTAAGGCTGCTTTCGGGCACGGAAAGCTTAAGCGAGCCTGCTTCCACTATCCAGTTGCCCTTCTTGCCGCGCCGCAAAACCTTTCCTCGCATTCCAGAAGGCGCTACTAGTACTTCCATGCTGACCTCAATAGGCACGGCACATTTTGCGACTTCCTCCTTGGCGTTTAAAGCAATGGCTTCCTCTTGTAGAACATCCTTTTCTGCTTTAAGCTCAGCCTCAAAGTTTTCTGCCCAAGCTTTGGCGGCTAAGGTTGTCTCTTTAGAAACAGCGCCGCCTTCCTCGCGTATTTTGCGCACAAGGCTTTCTAGCTGTTTGCGGCTTTCAAGGAAAAAACTGTGCATTTTGCCATACTCGCTCTCGCGTAGCTGCATCTCCTCTTGCTTTAGGCGTAGCTCACGCAAATCAAGCTCGCGAGTTGCTTCGCTCAAGTCAGCTTCGCGCATTTTTAGCTTTTCCTCTAAGCAGAGCATTTCTGAATGCTTTTCCTTAAGCTTTTGGATAAGCTGAGCCACGTCAGCCCCGCCTCCTGAAAGATACGAGCGAGCTGCTGCGGCAATTTCTTGCGGAATGCCGCTTCGCGTGGCAATGTCAATCGCGCGGCTTTCCCCCGGCAAGCCCATTATGAGCTTATAGGAAGGTTCAAGTGTTTCAGCGTTAAACTCAACGGAAGCGTTTATGCAAGTAGGTCCTGCAAAGCCGTAGTGCTTTATTGCCGCGTGGTGCGTTGTTACAACGACAAGCGCGCCCTTTTTAATTAAGGCGTCAAGAATAGCCATAGCAAGGCTTGAGCCTTCTTCCGGGTCGGTGCCGCTTCCTAGCTCGTCAAGCAAAACCAAGCTTTCAGCGCCCGAATGCCCGAGTATTTCCGCTGTATTTTGCATATGCGCGGAAAAGGTAGAAAGCGAGCTTTCTATAGACTGGTCATCGCCAATGTCGCAGTCGATGTAATCAAACACAGAAAGGCTTGAGCCCTCTGCAGCAGGAATAGGCCAGCCACACTGGTTGGCAAGAGCGAAAAGCCCCGCGGTCTTTAGCGCTACAGTTTTTCCGCCTGCGTTAGGCCCCGTTATTATAAGAGCATTTGCTCCTTCTGGGATGCTGATGTTAATCGGCACAGCTTTTTCGCGCAAAAACGGATGCCTCGCCCTTAAAAGATTAAGCCGAAAAGCCACGCCGCTCTCATCGCTTGCGGTTTCGCCTTGCGGTAAGTCTAGCGCAAAAGTGCAAGCGTTTTCCTTTCCCCATCGGCAGGCGGCGGCTAGTCCATCAAAAAGGATAAGCGTTTTAAGCGCTGCCTTAAACGCGGGGCAAAAGCCGCGAAGTTTTTCCGCAAGGTTGCGTAGAATCTCTTTTTTTTCGCGCTCAAGGTGAAGCTCCTCTGTAACAAGGACGTTCCCCAACTCTACGACATCAGCAGGCTCAATGTAGATTGTCTGGCCGCTTTGGGAAACTTCGTGCACAATGCCTGGAATGCGGCCGCGAAAGTTTGCCTTTACAGCAAGAACTTGCCTTCCGCCGCGCAGCGCTGGCAAAAAGGACTGGAGCATAGGCGTAATCGCGGGATCGCTGCAAAGGCGGGACATCCGCTTTTCAATATCGCGCCTTGTTTCCGCAATGCGCTTTTTAATTGAGGCAAGCTGTGGTAAGTCGCGGAAAGCGCCGTCCTCATCAATTATAGAAAATATAGCTGAGCGCGCTTCGCTCAAGTCAGGGAGTGCTGCTGCCTGAGTGCGGACAGAAGTGCTGTCCTCACATTCGCCGCTTTTTCCGCTTCCTCCCCAAAGGCGAAGTGCTTCAGAAACACGGCAGAACGCTCCAAGGCTTGCAATGCTTTCAGCTGGAATAAACGCGCCTTCCGCTTCAATAAGGGGAAATAGGCTTGCAACAGGTTGCCAAGAAGAAAGCGGCGGCGGATTTTCCGATGCAGCCTCCCTAGACCAGTCGATGCCAAGCCTTTTTAGCCTTTGCACTTCCTCCGTGTTTGCGGAAGGAAGGCGGCACAGAAACTCAGCGCAGCCTTCTTCAGACACGCAAAAAGCGGCTATTTCTTCTTTTAGTTTGTTAAATCCTAAAATCGAAAGCGTCTTTTCATTCATGCATTAAAGCGCATTCGCCAACAAAGGAAAGAAGCCTCTTTTCAACGGAATCTATCGTTTCGTCAGGCGTTGAAGCCCCCGCCGCAAGCCCTAAGCGTTCAAACGAAAAGGCTTCATCTGGAATTTCTTCAGCGCTTTCAACAAGCCAAGCGTGGGAAACAAGGGACTTAGCCGCTGCAAAAAGGCGCTGCGTGTTGGCAGAAGTTTTTCCGCCTATAACAATGATGCCGTCAGTTAGGGGCGCAAGTTGCGCAAGGGCTGCCTGCCTTTGTTCCGTTGCAGGGCAAATGGTAGGGCAAACCCTAAGGCTTGCAATCTGCGTGGAAAGGATTTTTGCAATGCTGTCATATTCAGTTTGCCTGATTGTTGTTTGCCCAATAAGCGCCGCGCGGTCGGGCAGCCTTGAAGAGCGCACAAAGGCTTCCGCTTCCTCTGCGCTTTCAAGGATGGCGCAGCCTGGCGCAAAGCCTTCAATTCCTGTAATTTCTGCGTGGTTTTTATCGCCCGCAAGAATTACCGCAATGCCTTCAGAATAGAACTTCTGCGCCAGACGCTGGCTTGTAATAACGCGCGGGCAAGTTGCGTCTACAATTTCCGCGCCTCGCTTTTCAAGCTCCCTAAGCTCTAAGGGTGGAATGCCGTGTGCGCGAATAACCACAGTTCGCCCGCCAAAGTTTTCAGGGAGCGGGGCGCCGCCTTTTTTTGCCTGCGAAAGAGGGTCAAGAATTTCAACGCCGCGCTCTTTAAGACGTTTAAGGGCTATAGGATTGTGAATTAGTTGCCCGTATGTGTAAACAGGGCGCAGCGGGCTTTCTTTAAGGGCGCGGTAAACAGCTTCCACAGCCATTTTAACGCCCATGCAGTAGCCCAAAACTTCCGCCCGTATAACTTTAAACTTTTTTTGCATGTATTGCATTTTACAGTATGGCACGCGGTAGCGCAAGCAATGCATTAGATTTTAGCTTAGAGCTTAGAATATGAGGCATAGCAAGCAGCCTTCTACTTTATCCACCCAAATACTCAGTTCTCAGTGAAAACTTGACTTGAGCGTTTATCTTCCTTTATACTGCCGATTTACAGGAGGCTGGCAAAGCGCTATGAAGGCAAAAATGAACATTCTTTTTGCGTTGCTTGCGGCGTTTTCCGTTTTTTAAGCGGATGCGGAAATGGCAGCAATGTGCGCGCTGAGGCAGGGGGTAAAAGCTTGCAAGGTGTTGTAGGAATAATTGGTGCGGTTCAGCAAGAAGTGGACCTTCTTTGCGAAAGCTTGGAAAATGCGGAAACCCTTTCTGTTGCAGGAATTGAGTTTCACTGCGGGATACTTTCAGGTGTGCCGATTGTTGTCGCACGCTGCGGGGTTGGCAAGGTGTTTTCCGCTCTTTGTGCGCAAATTATGATAGATCGCTTTGGGGTTTCAAGGATTATCAACACGGGCGCCGCTGGTGGTACTGAGGCAGGGCTCAGGGTACTTGACATGGTTGCTTGCACTGATGCTGTCCACCACGATATGGACGTTACAGCCTTCGGTTACCCGATGGGTCAGGTGCCGGGCACTGAAAGCCTTTCGTTTGCGGCCGACGAAAGAATGCGCCTTGCTTCCATAAAGACCTTTGAAGGCTTTGATTTGAACTTTTATCAAGGCATTGATACTAGCTCTGGTGACGGTCACGAAATTTTTGCCCAGCTTGAAAGGCTTCCTATTATAAAGGAAGGAAGAGTTGCTTCTGGCGATGTGTTTGTTGCAGATGACGCTTTGCGAAGCCGCATTGTAAATGAGTTTCAGGCTTCTTGTGTGGAAATGGAAGGCGCCGCCATTGCTCAAGTGGCTCACGCTAACGGCATTCCCTTTTTAATCTTGCGCAGCATTTCTGACCTTGCGGGGGAAGACGCAGGCATTTCTTATGAGGATTTTTCAAGGCTTGCAGCACGGATAAGCTCTGCTGTTGTGCTGGGCATGATGGAATGCTCAAGCGAATGGCTTTAGCGCCTTTTTTTATTGAGTTGTTGCAAATAGAGCTAGGCTTCTTTTATGAAATATGAAAACCTCTCTTCCGAAGCTCTTCTTTCCTTTATAAGGGAGAGGAGAACTTGCCGTTCATTTACAGATGATGCGGTTTCTGAAAAGGATGTGCAAGCTATTCTTGACTGCGCGCTTTCCGCTCCTAGCGGGCGCGGTCTGCAAAGTTGGCAGTTTACTGCTGTTATAAATAAGGAAAAAATAGCGCGCCTTTGCGCTGCTGTCGGCAAGGCTCTTGGGCGTGATGGCTACAATATGTACAAGCCGCCTGCAATCATCATTACCTCCAACGAAAAGGAAAGCGTGTATAGGATTGAAGATAATGCGTGCGCGATGGAAAATATCTACCTTGCTTGCCGCGCCTTGGGGCTTGGCTGCGTGTGGATTAACCAAGTAAACCACTGCTTTGACGACGCGGATGTCCGCGCGGTTTTAACGGAATTGGGAGTGCCGGCTTCTCATGGCGTTTACGGCACTGCAGCCTTTGGCTTTGCTGCAGAAAAGCCCCACGAAAAAAAGATTAAGGGCAGGGCGGTTATAGTAAAGTAGTTAGCTCATAGTTATGGACTTCCAACTTGATATTAAGTTTATGCAAAGAAGCTTTAAGGATTGTCACTTTAGCCCCAATTTTATTTGACTTGTTACTAAGTGGCATGTAGAATTAGCTTAAATTAGAATTAGCCTTTTTTTTATGGGAGAAAAAAATGAAAAAAATTGCAGGAACTATTTTAATCCTTGCCATTCTTGCTTTAATCGTAGGATGCAGCAGGGGAAGTGGCAGTGCGAGCGGGTCTTCCGCTTCTTCAGTTGCCAATGCTGAAAAGCCGCTTATTTGGTTTAACAGGCAGCCTTCTGACCCAACTACGGGTGCTATAGACATGGAAGCTATGGACTGGAATGACAAAACCTATTACGTGGGCTTTGACGCTGTAGGCGGCGGGGCTGTTCAGGGGCAACTCATTCTTGATTACCTTGCTTCTGCCGACCCTGCTGTAATTGACCGCAACGGTGACGGAATCATAGGCTATGTCCTTTGTATTGGCGATGTGGGCCATAACGATTCTAACGCGCGCACAAGGGGCATTCGCGAGGCTCTTGGTACATGGAACGGCAGCACAGATGCCACCAATGTGAAGGAAGGCTCCGCCAATGTTGGCGGCACTGACATGCGGGTTGTAGAGCTTCAAGCTGTCGCGATGACCGGCACTGACGGCTCCACATGGAACGCGAACGCCGCTACCGACGCCATGCTCAACTGGGCAACGCAGTTTGGCGACGCCATTGACATGGTTGTTTCCAACAATGACGGCATGGCGATGGGCTGCTTGCAGGCGTCAAACTATCCCGCGGGCGTGCCTATTTTTGGCTATGATGCCAATGCGGATGCTGTTGATGCTATTGGGCAGGGAATGCTTACAGGGACAGTTTCGCAAAACGTTGACGCACAGGCTGCAGGCGTACTTCAGGTAATCCGCAACCTTCTGGACGGGCTTGAAGGTCCTGATGTTTATGAGATGGGCTTTTCAACTCCAGACCAGTACGGAAACCAAATTTCCGCCTCGCTTGACTACATTGAAGGCGAAAAGGCTATTATGGCGCAAAACTCAGGCGTTGACGCTTCTAACTACATGAATTACACAGAAGGCAGCCGCGATGCGGGAATTAGTCAGATTAGCGCTCCCACTTACAGTGTTCTTCTTACCATTTACAACGCCAGCGACAACTTCCTTTCTTCATCCTATCTTCCTGCACTTAGGTACTATGCTCCTTTAATGAACATTGACCTTACGGTAGTACAGGGCGACGGGCAAAATGAGTCTAGCTGCCTTGATCGCTTTACCAATCTTGAGAGCTTTGACGCGTACGCAATCAATATGGTGAAGACGAATTCTGCCCGCGACTACACTGACAGACTTAGATACTAGGACTGTGCTTGTTGCTAAAGTTGTCTAAAGTTTAATACGCGCCCATGCTTTTTTGCATTTTGCAAAAAAGCATGGGTTTTTTTAGCCAGCATGCTTGCAATTAATACAGCGGAGGGTTGCCATGAATGAGAGCGTTTTAGAAATAAAAAGCCTTTCCAAGTCATTTGCAAAAAACAAGGTGCTTGACGGAATAGATTTAACCGTAAGGAAAGGCAGCGTTATGGGGCTTATGGGAGAAAATGGGGCTGGCAAGTCCACCATGATGAAGTGCCTTTTTGGGATTTATGCAAAGGATGAGGGCCAGATTTCCCTGCTTGGCCGTCCTGTGAATTTCAAAAACCCAAAGGAAGCGCTTGAAAGCGGCGTTGCTATGGTTCATCAGGAGCTTAACCAGTGTCTTGACAGGACCGTTGCCGACAATCTCTTTCTTGGCCGTTATCCTATAAGCTTTTGCGCTGTTGACGAGGCAAAAATGCTTAAAGACAGCATAAATCTTTTTGCTTCCCTCAACATGAATGTAAATCCCAAAACTATAATGCGCACAATGTCTGTTTCGCAGCGGCAGATGGTAGAAATTGCAAAGGCTGT
>CAYYCW010000046.1:0-10185 GCA_964470435.1 uncultured Treponemataceae bacterium | reverse complement strand
TATGTTAGGGGGATAACAGAGCTAAGAGCTATTAGCTCTAAAAAATAGCGGCTTTTGCGTTTGGCAAGGCGGCAAAAGAATGCTATATTGAAGCAAATGGACACTAAGAGGGCTGCAAAGCGAATACTCGACTCGTACTTGGATTACGGGGGAATAAACCTTGCCCCTAACAGGAGCTTTCCCAATAGAGAAAACGTGGTTGCCACCCTGCAAGACATCCTTTCGCTTATTTTTCCAGGCTTTAGAACTGCAGAGATTATCAAGCGGGAGTTGCTTGAATACAATATAGGCGAAAAAATTAACAGGATTGTCGCTGACTTGACAGATGAAATACAAAAGGTTGCCCTTTATTTGCTTAAAACAGAAAAAAGCTCTTGCATTCAGTTTGCGCGGGAGGTTTCGTTCGCTCTCATTGAAGAAATTCCTGAAATAAGGCGCAAGGCAAGCCTTGACGCAAGGGCTGCCCTTGAAGGAGACCCAGCCGCAAAAAGCTATGAGGAAATTATTCTTTCATACCCCGGTCTTGAGGCTGTTGTCGTTTATAGGATAGCTCATTTTTTGTATAAAAACGGCGTGCCGATAATTCCACGCATTATGAGCGAGCACATGCACGGAAGGACGGGAATAGACATTCATCCTGGCGCTGAAATTGGCGAATCTTTTTTTATTGACCATGGCACAGGCGTGGTTATTGGTGAAACTTGCGTTATTGGCAACAATGTTAAGATATATCAGGGAGTTACGCTTGGGGCGCTAAGCATTAGAAAGTCGCTTGCGGATAAAAAAAGGCATCCTACAATAGAGGATGATGTTACCATTTACGCTAACGCGACCATTTTAGGCGGGGATACTGTAATTGGCAAGGGTAGTATAATTGGAGGAAATACTTGGATAACAAAGCCTGTGCCTCCAGGAAGCGCCATTTACAATTTAAGCTCTTAAAGCCCGCGGATATTCTTATTTTAGCCCTTGCCATATCCGCTGTTTTCTTGGCTGCGGCTAGGGGCAAAAAGGCTGGCGGCATCCTTTTAGTTGAAGCGCAGGGGCATACTGTGGACGGCAAGCGTCAAAAGATTGTCTACCCGCTAGCGGATGCGCTAACCTTTTCTGTAACGGGGCGCGAGGGAGACATTGCTGTAAGGATAGAAAACGGGGCTGCCTCTGTTGTTTTCGCGCCTTGCAAGAACGGGCTTTGCGTTGCTTCCCCCGCAATACGGAGGGAAGGCGAATGGATAGCTTGCGTGCCTGGCGAGGTTATAATAAGGATAACAGGAAGCGGCAAAGATGACTCAGAAGAGCTAGACGCAATTGCATACTAAGGTAGGCGCGGCTTGGCTAAAAAAGCCTTAGCGTAATGCTTTAAGCCAAAGCGCGAACGCTAAAAGCAAGGTTGCCGCTGTGTAAAAAAGCAATGTCTCAAAGGAAAATAGGCTTGCAATGACGTTGTAAAAGCCATGAACCATAACCGCTAAGGCTAGACAAGCCGCCAAAGGGATTTTAGACAAGAATAAGCCTAGTGCGGAAAGCAATATTGCCGCAGGATGAATAACGTGGGCTGTGGGCATTCGCGTTGCAAGAGATTCTGGATGATAAAAAAGCACACTAAGCGTTTCAAGCGAAGCAAAGATAGCCCCAAAAAAAAGTGCAAAGTAAAATACCGCGTCTTTGGCTACTCCGCTAGCCTTGCTGTTTTCTGGGAACGCCTTTTTTAGCGCAAGGAAGAAAAAGGCTGCCTTGCTCGCTTCTTCTATTAGGGCTGCTTGCACAAAGGCTCGAAAAAAAAGAGGCGCTATTCCTCCTAAAGAGAGCGCTAGCTTTAAGGCGAAAGGCTCTGTTATTGCCCTAACAACTGAAGCGGCAATAACAGAAGCAAAGGCAAAAAGAAAAAAAAGCGGAATGCCCCTTATCTTTTCCTTGCTAAAAAGGGCGGCGTAAAGCGCCAGCACGGCAGGAATTGCAAAGCAACAGGACAAGGCTAAAGCCACGCGCCAATGTTAACACAAGCTCAGCCCTTTATAAAAGAAAAAAAAGCGTGTATAGTCTTTTTCGCTTATGGAAAATGTCAAGGCGCTGGCGCTAATTGGAATAAAGCACTGCGGAAAGACTTCTATAGGAAAAATCCTTGCAAAAAGACTTTCCTTGCCTTTTGCGGATACAGATGCGCTTATTAAATCCGTTACAGGTAAAACCGCTCGCGAGCTTTTTGCAGAAGGCGGGGCTCCGTTAATGGAAATGGCGGAAAGGGAAGCATGCAAAGAAGCCCTAAAAATAGCTAAAAAAGGCGGGGCTATAATTTCTACGGGCGGGGCATTTTGCAAAAACCCTCTCGCTGTTTCCCTACTTAAAGAGGGTTGCGTGTTTTGCCTTATAGAAGCTAACTTTGAAGTCCTTTACAGTCGCATCTTAAAGAGCGCAAAAAAAGAAGGCGAAATGCCCGCCTTTCTGCGCTGCGAAAACCCTAAAGAGCGCTTTGCTTCCATATGTGAAGAGCGCATGGCACTATATAGGTACCTGGCGGAAATCACTGTAAAAAACAACAAAGAAGGCCAGGCAGAATACGCCGCAAGCGCTATCCTAAGGCAGCTTGAATTCCTTTACCCTAACGCGCTAAACGGCGCTAAGGGCTAAAATTAGTCCCCTAAGCACATTCCAAGCGCGCGCGCTGTAGAAAGCATGCTGCAGTCAAGCGGCACTTGCTTTATTTGGTGCGCAACTTCTTCAAGTGGCACCCCAACCAAAGCGCCGTTTTGAAGGGCAACCATCTTTCCATATTCGCCACGAAAAAGCATATGCGCGGCTTCTGCCCCATACTGGGATGCAAGCGTCCTGTCGTATGCTACAGGCGTGCCTCCCCGCTGAAGATAGCCTAGCACAGTAACGCGCACTTCAAGGCCTGTAGCCTCTTCAATTTCTGAAGCTACTCTGTATCCTATAGAAGAAGACATTTCCTTTCGCCTTTGCTTAAAGGCTTTTTTGTCAAGCTTAGCCTCATCCTCAGAAAGGGCGCCTTCGGCAACCACAACAATGGAAAACGTTTTTCCGCTAGCGGCGCGGCTTTCAAGCGTAGTGAGCACGCTTTCAATCTTGTAAGGAATTTCAGGGATTAAAACCACATCGCCGCCGCCTGCAACACCCGCGTAGAGAGTAAGCCAGCCTGCCTTGTGGCCCATAACTTCAATCACCATAACGCGGTTATGGCTTGAAGCAGTTGAATGCAGCCTGTCTATGCCTTCAGTTGCAACGCCAAGGGCTGTGTGAAAGCCGAATGTCATGTCGGTTTTTACAATGTCGTTATCAATGGTTTTGGGAACGCCTATAACGTTTAAGCCCTCGCCGCTCAAAAGGGATGCTGTAGTGTGCGTGCCGTTGCCGCCTATGACTACAAGGCATTCAAGGCCAAGCCTCTTGTAGTTGCGTTTAATTCTTTCAACAGCACTTGGCGCGCCATCCCCTTCGTTCCAGTTTTTATCCTTAAAGGGCTTTTCGCGCGAAGTGCCTAAAAAAGTGCCGCCCATCGTTAAAATACCAGACAAGTCAGAGGGGGAAAGCTTCCTTGAGCGGCCTTCCATAAGTCCCCTATAGCCATACTCAAAGCCGATAGCTTCCATGCCATAAACATTGATAGCAGTTTTGGTAACCGCCCGTATTGCCGCGTTAAGACCTGGTGCGTCTCCCCCTGAAGTTAAAATGCCGAATCTTCTTATGGGCTTTGGCTGCACAAGGCTCCTCCTTAAACAGAGCTTTACCTAAATAACTTAGGCTAAAGCTAG
The DNA here is from genome assembly GCA_964470435.1 of uncultured Treponemataceae bacterium. Lineage (GTDB taxonomy): Bacteria > Spirochaetota > Spirochaetia > Treponematales > Treponemataceae > Avitreponema. The sequence continues at coordinate 6,415 of CAYYCW010000046.1, read as the reverse complement.
AAAGCAAAGTATAAGCGCGCAACAGGAAAATGTACACATCTTTAGCAAAGAGCTAAGTCGATTTTCTATATCTAGGCTTTAGGCTTTTACACGCCTTGACAATATCGCTGTAGATTACAATCATCTTTATGAAAAAGAACGCGGGAAAGCATTAAGTATACTAAATAGAGTTATTAAAAAATATCTTGTATACTGCTTGCATAATAAATAGCACAGGTGTATACTTGGCTCTTCTTATCAGTTCATAAAGGATGTTTTAATGGAAAAGATACTTACAAGAATTGGCATTGACGTAGGTTCAACAACGGTAAAGACAGCCGCTGTCGATTCTGAAGGCAATATCATTTTTGGCAAATATCAGCGCCACCGCGCTGATATAAAAAGCGCTATTGCCTCTGTGGTAAACGAAACACTTGACGCTGTAAACAAGCACGCGCAAGAGCGGGGTGGTACGCCTGAGGTGAGCGTGATTGTTACAGGTTCAGGAGGTCTTGCGGTTTCACAGTGGCTTTCAATCCCTTTTATCCAGGAGGTTGTAGCCTCTACTGCTGCTGTTAAGGAAATTATTCCGCAAACGGACGTGGCTATAGAGCTTGGAGGCGAGGACGCGAAAATCACGTACTTTAAGAACGGGATTGACCAGAGAATGAACGGCACTTGCGCGGGCGGCACGGGGGCATTCATTGACCAAATGGCGGCACTCCTTGAAACGGATGCGGGCGGCATAAACGAGCTTGCAAAAAGCGCAAACACCGTTTACCCGATTGCCGCGCGTTGCGGGGTTTTTGCAAAGACTGATGTGCAGCCGCTCATCAACGAAGGCGCAAGGCGCGAAGATATTGCTGCAAGTATTTTCCAGGCTGTGGTTACGCAAACAATTTCAGGACTTGCTTGCGGCCGCCCTATTCGCGGAAACGTGGCGTTTTTGGGCGGGCCTCTTCACTTTATGGACCAGCTTAGGCAGCGCTTTATTGACACGCTCAACCTTACAGAGGATGCAGCCATTATTCCTGAAAACTCACAGCTTTTTGTAGCATACGGAGCTGCCATTTCCGCTCCCATGTCTGCAGGAGAAGCTGTGCCTGAACCGGAAAAAAAGGATTGCGGTTGCTCTTCTGGAGGCTGCGGCTGCTCTTCCGGCGGTTGCGGTTGCTCGCCCAAGCAAAGCGCGCCCGCCCCTTCTGAAACTAAGGCTAGGATTCTTGCTGTAGAAGAGTTCCGCGATAGCCTTTCCCTCCTTAAAGACGCGGAGATGGAAGAAGTTCAGCGCCTTGAGCCCCTTTTTAGGGATAACCAAGAACTTGATGAGTTTAGGGCGCGCCATGCGGAAGAAAAGGCTGCAAGCGCCGAGCTTGAAAAGGCAAACGGACCTGTGTTCTTGGGCTTTGACGCGGGCTCAACTACAACAAAGGCTGTGCTTATAGACAGCGAGGGGCGCATTTTATGGCGATTTTATGATGTAAACGCCGGAAACCCTGTTGACCTTGCAGTACGCGTACTAAAGGACCTTTACTGCAAAATGCCAGAAGGCGCACAAATCGCGCGAGCTTGCTCAACAGGCTACGGAGAAGCCCTGTTCCAAGCAGCGCTGGGCGTAGACTCTGGCGAGGTGGAAACAATAGCGCATTATAGGGCGGCAAACTTCTTTGTGCCCGGCGTGAACTTTATACTGGATATTGGCGGCCAAGACATGAAGTGCTTGCGCACAAAGGACGGCGCGATTTCTTCAATACAGCTAAACGAGGCGTGTTCTTCCGGCTGTGGTAGCTTTCTTGACAACTTTGCGCGCTCGCTTGGCATGGACATACGCGACTTTTCGCAAAAGGCACTCATGGCAGCAAAGCCTGTTGATTTGGGTAGCCGCTGCACAGTCTTTATGAATAGCCGCGTAAAGCAAGCACAAAAGGAAGGCGCGTCTGTAGGCGACATTTCAGCGGGTCTTTCGTATTCTGTAATCAAGAACGCGCTCTTTAAGGTTATAAAGCTTCGCGACGCGTCCGCCGTTGGCGACAAGATTGTAGTGCAGGGCGGAACGTTCAACAATGACGCCGTCTTGCGCGCCTTTGAAAAAATTTCAGGCAGGAATGTGTTCCGCCCCGATGTTGCAGGCCTTATGGGGGCTTACGGAGCTGCCCTTATCGCCCTTGACGAGTGGAAGGCTGCAGGCGCTCCATCAGACGCTCTTTCAGAGCTTGCTTCTCCTGAAGAGCTTGACAATTTCTCTGTAAAGCTTGAGCTCCGCCGTTGCGGAAAGTGCGCGAACAACTGCCAGCTTACAATCAACACGTTTAGCACAGGAACTGCGGAACAGGATGCGGCTGAACTGGAAGATGACGCTTCGCGCAGGTTTGTTACAGGCAACAGGTGCGAGCGCGGCCTTGAGATTGACGAACCCACGGTTAAGGCTAAGCCCGCTGCTGTAACTGAAAGGCCTGAAAAGAAGCCTGTGCCAAATCTTTTTGCATGGAAATACCAGCGCATCTTTAACTACAAGCCCCTTTCAAAAGAAAATGCTCCTCGAGGGGATGTTGGGCTTTTACGCGTACTCAACATGTATGAAAACTATCCCTTCTGGTTTACATTTTTTACACATCTAGGATTTAGGGTGCGCCTTTCCCCGCGCTCAAACCGCTCGGTATATGAAATGGGCGTTGAAACTATCCCCAGCGAATCCGTTTGCTATCCTGGAAAAATAACGCATGGGCACGTTGAAGCCCTTTTGCGCGCAGGCGTAAAGTTTATCTTTTATCCCTGCGCCCCCTATGAAAGAGTTGAGGATTCTGGATCGGGGAACCACTATAACTGCCCGATTGTAACGAGCTATCCTGAGGTGCTTCGCAACAATGTTGACAGCCTTCGCCAGGATGATGAAATCACCTTTATGAACCCCTTCTTGCCCCTTGACGACAAGGAGCGCCTTGCGTTAAGGCTTAAGGAGGAACTTTGCGAAAGGTTCGCCATAGAAGAGGAAGAAATTGATACCGCCGTTGAGGCCGCCTGGAAGGAGCAGGACTCTTTCCGAGAAGAAACATCTGCTAAGGGCGAAGAAACCCTTAAAGAGCTCAAAAAGACAGGCGGCCGCGCCATTGTGCTTGCTGGAAGGCCATATCACGTTGACCCGGAGATAAACCACGGCATCCCTGAGCTTGTAGCGGGACTTGGCATTGCTGTCCTTACTGAGGACTCGGTGGCGCATTTAGGAAAGATAAGGCGACCATTGCGCGTAGTTGACCAGTGGTCATACCACAACAGGCTTTACCGCTCAGCGGAGCTAGTTTCGCGCACAAAGAACTTAGACTTAGTGCAGCTTACCAGCTTTGGCTGCGGTCTTGATGCTGTAACTTCGGACCAGGTGCAAGAAATACTTGAAGCTTCTGGAAAAATGTACACTCTGATTAAAATTGACGAAGGCTCAAACCTCGGCGCTGTAAGGATAAGGATGCGAAGCCTTGTTGCAGCAATCAAGGAGAGGGAGCGCCGCCGCGAAGAGGAACGAGTGCTTGGCATTGCAAAGAAGAGGCCGCTCTTTACAAAAGCAATGAAAAAAAGCTACACAATCCTTGCGCCGCAAATGTCGCCTATTCACTTTAGGATTTTGCAGGCTGCCTTTTCTTCAGCAGGATATAACTTTGTCATTTTACCCGACGTTGACACAGAAGCAGTTGACGTGGGACTTCAATACGTGAACAATGACGCCTGCTATCCTTCCATTATAGTAGCGGGGCAGATGATAGCGGCGCTAAAGTCAGGCATGTATGACCTAAACCGCACTGCCCTTTTAATAACGCAAACGGGCGGCGGCTGCCGAGCTACAAACTACATAGGCTTTATACGCCGTGCGCTCAACGACATTGGCTGGTCTCACATTCCTGTAATAAGCTTTAGTGCGCAAGCCCTTGAGAAAAATCCCGGCTGGAAGGTTACGCCTTCCCTTGTTGTCCGCGCGCTTATGGGGCTTATGCTAGGCGACCTTTTAATGCGCGTCCTTTACCGCACAAGACCCTACGAGGCTGAAGCGGGGGCTGCAAACCGCCTTTATGAGGAATTTAACGCAAGGTCGCTTGAGCTAATGCAAAAGCCTTCTTGGGGAAGATACAAAAGACTGATTAACGAAATTGTAGAGGCGTTTGACACGCTCCCCTTGCGCAATGTGCACAAACCGCGCATAGGCGTTGTGGGCGAAATCTTGGTTAAGTTCCACCCAACAGCGAATAACGACATCTTTAGCACAATTGAAAGGGAAGGCGCGGAATGCGTTGTTCCAGATTTAGCGGACTTTTTGTTCTATTCGTTTTCTAACGGAATTTTCCAGCACAAAAAGCTTTCAAAGAAAAAAAGCTCAGAAATCGTTTCGCGCGTTCTAATAAACGCGATGGAGCTTTTCCGAAAGGACATAAAGCGAGCGCTTGAAAGGTCAAGGCGCTTTACTCCGCCCGAATCGATTTACAAGCTGCAAGAAGGCGTGGACGACATTGTCCAGCTTGGCAACATGACAGGCGAAGGCTGGTTTTTAACCGCAGAGATGGTAGAGCTTATCCACTCTGGCGTTCCTAGCATTGCCTGCGTCCAGCCCTTTGGCTGCCTTCCTAACCATGTAACGGGAAAGGGCATGATTAAAGAGCTGCGCCGCCGCTTCCCTGAAGCTAATATTGCAGCCATTGACTTTGACCCAGGAGCAAGCGAGGTTAATCAGCTTAACAGGCTAAAGCTAATGCTTGCAAATGCGCCAATTGGAGCGCATCCTGACGAAACAAAGGAAATAATTGAAACGAAAGAAGCTGTAAACTTCTGATTTTATGGAGCTTTTTCGCCGATACTTTAAAGTATGAGTTTCGCTTTGAAAAAAGGTCTAGCAAACTTTTCCTTTGGCGGTTTTTCTTCTTTAAGGATTGTCCTTTGCATCTCTGTATTTACCCTTGCCCCATTTTTACTAGCGGGGCAAGGGCTTTTGCCCTCAGGCTTTGTAGAAACCGATTCTGCAAGAAGGGCAGCTTCTTCTCGCTGGTTGAAAAACGAAGTTATGGCGATTTCAATGCTGGCAGATGAGCAAATAACTGGCAACTTTGGCTTTGTTTTTACGTTTTCTTCCAATACAGAGAAACTTGCAGGCAACAGCGCCAACAGCCTTGTTGTTACTGTAAAGCCTCAAAACGCACGCGGTATGCAAGGCGAATGGCGGCTTTATCGCTCCTTTTCCACAGGACGCGCAGAGGAAATTCGCATTTTTCCTATTAATAACGAAAACGTTTTTGTTTCAATAAAGCCTTCTTCTTCGGACGCTAATAAGTCTTTTCTTTCTATAGAAGTTTACGGCATTGCTCTTTCCCGAAACATTCCGCTTGCAGCATCCATTGAAACCTTTTACACAGCATCCCTTGAAAGCATTTCGGCGATGACTGCATCTTCCGCGCAGTGGAATATTTTCCTTACAGGCGCAAGCTCCCTATACGCTGATAGCCGCCGCATTGCAGAAACCATAAGGCAGGGGCTTCCTAACCTTTTTTATGCCTTTGACGCTGCCTTTGACGAGGAAGGGCGACCCGTTCATATTGAAGACCAGTCCCCACAAGACGCTGCAACAATCAAAGCTGAAGGTGCCATAGGCGGGGTAAACTGCTCAGGCTTTGTAAAGTGGATTGTTGACGGTATTGTGCGCCCAACCGTTGGCAGTGGACTACTAATAGAGCCGCTAAAAACGTCTACAAACAATCCAGGCACACACTTTACAGAGCCTTTCCGTGAAAGCCGCGATGTATTCTTTGGACTTGACTGGTGCAGAAACCTTGCTGCCGCTGTAGCATCCCTAAACGCAGGTAGGACAATTTTGCCCTCTGAATCGGGCACCGATGTTTCTGTTTCTGTATTTGCGGGCGGCAACGGCTACTACAAGGACGCGGGCTACCAAATGCGCGAACTTATGCCGCTCATGTACTGGCTTGCTGTCCATGAGCCTGGCTACTTTTATCTTGCAGCCCTTAGCCGCGAACAAGGGAACCCTCCTTTAAGGCAGTTCCACCACACGGCAGCACTTTTCCCGTATTTTGAGCAAGATGGCACCTTTGCAGTTGCAGTGTTTGAAAATGCGGAAGAAACACCTATTTCCGCATTTTTAGAAAAAAATAGCAATGCTCTTATACACCTTTCGCGCGTTCAGTTGCCAGAACCTTCGCGCTTTTTGCCACAAACAGAAGCCTTTGCAGATACCGCCAACAGATAAGGCGCAAACCTGCAAGCCTTTAGCTGTCAGCCTCTAGCCACTAGCTGACAGCTTTTAGCGTGTAGGGTTAAGCAAGAAGTCCTTAGCTTGCGATAGAGATAGCTCCTAATTTTATCCCAACACGTTAATGGCTAAGAGCTGTCAGCTAACACCTTCATTGCGCTATTCAAAAGGCATCTAAAAGTGTAGAATGCTCAA
>CAYYCW010000045.1:0-10437 GCA_964470435.1 uncultured Treponemataceae bacterium | reverse complement strand
AGCTTCTAGCTTCTCAGTCTTTTCTATGCGTCTATTTTATAGTACAATCCTTGTCATGCAAAAGGCGTTTACTAAAGCTGAGATAAGCGCGGTTGCCTTTGATATTGACGGCACCTTGTACCCAAACGCTGCTCTTTATGCAAGGGCGACCTTGCACTTTTTTTGCCACTTGCGCTTTTTTTTAGCATTTAGCCGCGCAAGAAAGGCATTGCATGCTGAAGTAACGCAAGAAAATCTCCAAGAGCCGTTTAGGGAACGCCAAGCAAAGCTTCTTGCAAAAGAGCTCAAGAGCTCGCCTGAGGTTGCGGAAGAAATGGCTGAAAAAATTGTCTATGGCGGGCTAAAGCCTTTTTTTAAGCAAATTAAGCCTTATCCTTATATAAAAGAAACTTTTTTAGCCTTAAAAAGGGCGGGCTTTAAACTGGGGATTTTGTCAGACTTTCCGCCTGAACAAAAGGGAAGCCTTTGGGGGCTTGCCAGTCTTTGCGACGCTGTTGTGTCTTCAGAAAGCGCGGGCGCACTAAAACCTTCTGCCCTGCCGTTTAGCACTCTGGCCGAGGCCTTGGGCACGCAGCCTGGGCGCATTCTTTACGTTGGCAACAGCCTTAAAAACGACGCGAAAGGCGCGCATGCCGCCGGCATGAAAACCGCGCTAATTCTTTCTAAAAAGGATATCTTTAGCAAAAAAAAGCGCGGCTGCGATATTTATTTTTATTCCTATCGTAAATTTCTATCTGATGTGTTAAACTTTTAGCAAAAGCAACAAGGGGCAAAAATGTTCGATCTTGGCAATATAATTACAATTGTAATATGTCTGGGGTTTATAACGCTTTTTAGGTATACTGACAAAAACAACAGATCGTTGGAAAAGCTAAGAAAGTTTGGGGATAGGCAAAAGGATGATTTTGTTGAGTTTGTGGACAGCAAAATGAAAAGCTTTGAAAACATTTCTGTTGACATAGGCGTTACACTGGACCGCGCAGGAGCAGCTTTGGATGCCCTACGGGAAGAGCATGAAAAGCTTGTAGCCGAAGAAGAGCAACTAGGCGCAAGGCGCGAAGAAATTGCCGAAGCTGTAAAAAAAATCTCAATGGTGGACCAAACAGTGGCGGGGCTTGCGGAAGCTGCAGCAAGCGCGGACAAACACCTTGAAAAGGTTGCTGAAGTTTCTAAGTTTGCTGATTTTATGACGCAAAAGGTACAAGAAGCAAGAGACGGTCTTGAAGCTGTATCTTCCAGGATTGAGGGACTTGAACAGCAGTTTGCTGATTTTATAACGCAAAAGGTCCAAGAAGCAAGAGACAGCCTTGAAGCTGTATCTTCCAAGATTGATGGGCTTGAAGAACACTTTTTGGAGAAAAACGCGGCTGCACTTTCTTCTGTAAGGGAAGATGTTATGGCTGGACTTAAGGATAGCATTGATGAGATTGATGCAAAGATCCAAAAGGCTATGCACGATGCGGAAGAAGTTGAGGTGCGCGCGCAGGAAAATCTTCAAAGGATATATGACAATCTTTTAAGCAAGGCGGCAGATCGCGCAGAAAGCCTTGAAGGGCAAATGTTTGAAAAACTAAAGTTTCAAGCTGAAGAGCGCCTTGAGCAGTACAAAGATGCCACTGACGCGAGCGCGAATAATTTGCTTGAGCAAACAAAGGAAAGTCTTGCGGAAAGCCAGCAGCTTGTAAAAAACTTTAAGGCTGAGTGGAAGATAAGCGCAGACTCCATGATGCAAAAAGCGCAGTCTGAGCTGGAGGCCCTTGCTGCAAGGACCCGTGAAGAATACGAAAAGATGAAAGGCGAGCACGAGGAGTCTTTAAAGGAGCGCTCCGCTGAACAAATAGCGTTTTTTCAAAAGCTAAAGGCTGACACGGACAATGTAGCGGAGACTAGCGCGAAAATCATAGAAAGCGCAAGCAAGCAGCTTCAAGACGTTGAGGGAAAACTTGAAGGCTTTAACAAGGAGGCAGATGGTCAGTTTGCAAGGTTGCGCGGGCTCCTAAATGAATTACCGCTTATTGATAGCAGAATACAAGCTTCTATAGCTGATATTGAAGAAAAGTCTAGCGCTGCCCTTGAGCTTTTTACGCAAGAGCAAAATACGCGTAGGGATCGCTTTGAAGCCGCATTCAATGTGCGCTCTGAATCCCTTATGGGTAAGCTGCAGAATTTGGAAAGCTCTATAGCTGAGCTTAAAAATCACGCATATGCTAATATTTCAGAAAAGGTTAAAATCTTTGAAAATGACTTTTTTGGCGACCTTAAAGCCCGCGCGGATGCAATGAACGCTGAAATGAATAGCTGGCAAACCACGCTTGAGCAAAGGCTAAGTGCTATTTCTGAAGAAAGCGAAGCTATTAGGGCAAATGCGGAAGCAAAATACACTGAAGAGCTTAAGGCAAGGCTTGCTAACCTTGAAGAGGGTTTGCGCGAGCATAGCGCTAAAGCGGAAGCACATTTGCGCGAGGTAGAAAAAACAATGCGCGACAAGCTTGATGAAAACTCTGCGGAAGTAAAAAGCTTTGCGGATCAGTACCGAGAGGATTTCCAAAAGGCAAAGGAAAGCGCCGAAGCCTTTGCCCGCAGAGAAATTCAAGTGCATTCAGCCAATATTCAAGAAACGTTGCGAGTAAAACAACTTGAAATTGAATCCCGCTATAAGGAATTTATCAATGCCCTTAACACGGAAAAGGATTCAGCTGAATCTATAATCAATAGAATGCGCGAAATCATTTCTGACTGGCAGCGTAAAAATGAAAAGGCTGTGGAAGCTGCTAGTCATGAAATAGAGGCAAAAATTTCAGACTTTAGGGAGTCTTCCGCTGCAATAATCGCTAATGTTGAAGCGAATGCGCAAAGCGAGTTTTCTGCCGCTGTAACAAGGATTGGAACCGACACAGAAAGCTTGCGAATATCTGTAGATGAGCTGCGCGAAAAAATTGCAAGTGCAGGAGAAGACTTAGACAAAAGAAGCGAAGCAGCCCTTGACAATTTTTCCAAGCTGTTTGACGAGCTTTCTAAAAGGATTGAATCGCAAACAAGGGAAGCTAAGGAGCAATCTGAAAACACGACTTTAAGTTTAAAAGCTCAAGGGGCAGAAATAAGCGCCTCTTTAGAAGAAACACGGCAAAAGCTTTTCAAAAAAATACAAAACGACATCGATACTCTTTCAGAAGCCCTTGAAGAAATTTCTGAAAAGCAAAAGGACTTTGTAGAAAACACAAGGATTTTTTCACGCGCTGACGAGCTTAGGTCAAGCCTTGAAAACAGCGTTGAAAAGCTCAAAATTGAAGTCGGAAATCTTTCTGTATATGAGGAAGAAATGACCAGGCTTAAATCGCAGTATCAGCAAATACGTGAAATGAGTAACGATGCGGATGAAAAAGTTTCAACTATATTAAATGAAAAAAAACGTATTGATTCTATTGAGTCTAGCTTTAATATTTTGCTTGACGCTTCGGCTAAAACTACAGAAAAGGTTTCTGAAATGACGCGCACGCGCGATGAGGTGCTTGATTACCAAGCTAGGCTTAGGCGCTTTGAAGAAAGCATAGAAAAAATGAATGAGCGGTATGACAGGGTAGAAAGAAAATCGCTTACAATAGATCAAACGCTTGCAAGCGCGGATAAGGCATTTGAGTCCATTAAAGAGCTTGAAAAAAGCTTAAAGGAATTTAGAGAGCGCAGCGCTTCTATGCCTGTAGACCTTGACGCAATTCAATCTAAAATGAACGTTCTTTTGAATAGCGCTGAGCGTGTTGGCGAAATTGAAAGCAAGATTACCCAGCTTGAAAGCGAGCTTTCTGATACAGAAAAGAGGACAAAGCGCATTCAAGATGACCGCAAAGCCTTTGTAAATATGGAAAAGCGCCTTATCAACTTAAAAACTGAAGCTGACAAGGCTATAGGGCTTTTCCGCACGCTTTCCAAGCCTGATGTGCGTTCCTTTAGAAAAGACGATGGTGCGCCATCCTTTGAGCGCAGGGCTTATGTTAAGGAGCTTAAGCATAAAAACTGGACTATTGACGAAATTGCGCAAAGCATGAAGTTGTCAAAGGCAGAAGTAGAGCTGATTTTAGATGAGCCAGACTAAGGCAGGATAATTTTTGAAAGAAGGCAGACAGCTTGCGCGTCAATGGCGTTGCCTTCTCCAACCTCGCCTAAGCCTTCTGCTGTTTTTGCCTTTATAAACACCTTGCCTAACGCGCTTTTGCCATCCGCTTTGGACAAAATTGCTTCCATTGAGCTTATAATCTCCTTTCGCCATGGAAGCAATTTTGGCTCTTCAAGGTGAATTACGCAGTCAATGTTTTCAAGTTGCCAGCCTTCCGCTTTAACCTTTTGCCACGCTTGAGCAAAAAGCAAGGCAGAAGAAGCGCCTTTCCACTCGGGGTCGCTAGGCGGGAATAATTCGCCTATGTCGCCAATACCCGCGGCGCCTAGAGCCGCATCAATTACAGCGTGAAGAAGGACATCTCCATCTGAATGCCCTTCTTCCCCCTTTTGATAAGGAATAACAATGCCGCCAAGCACAAGGGGGCGACCAACAACAAGACAATGCCTGTCGCTTCCAATCCCAATGCGGAATACGCGCCTTTCACTTTCTAGCATTAATTTATATCGTATTCATCTGAAGCATAAGTGTCATATTCCGTGTCGCTTTCATCGTCAAGCAAGTCAGGGACATCCTGAAAATCATCTTCATTCCCTTCAGCTTGACTGTCCACAGCAGAAATGGCAGCAACATATCCAGAGGGTTCAAGGTGCTTGTGTATTAAATTTTCAGCATCTTCCCTAGAAATATCAAGGGCGTAGCTTATTTCTTCTTCAAGAATTTTTCTAGCAGAATCGTAGAGCTTTCGTTCAAGGACAGGCAGCTCCTTTATTTTGCTTCTATGGTAAAGGGAGCGTACAATTGTTGCAATATCAACTACGCTTCCCCTTTTGAGCAAGTCAAGATTTGTTTGGTATCTAAGCTTCCAGTCTGAAGTAATTTGATCAACCCCGCTAGAAATAAGCTCAAGCGCCGCATTAGCTTCTTCCGCAGAGACAATCGCACGTATGCCAAGCTCTTCCGCCTTGTTTACAGGTGTCATGATTGTCATATCAGAAATTTCAATGTAAATTACGTAATAAAGCACGCGCTCGTTCTTGAACATCTTCTCTTTAATTTCTACAATGCGGCCGACACCTTGGCTTGGATACACAACCTTTTGATTAACGCTGAAAGCAGTTTTTTCTTCCATAGTATTATCAGTATACTACGAAAAAAAAGAATCATCAATTGACAGCCCTTTTTGCCGATATGTATAATCCGCAAATGCAGATTGCTAACTTCTTTTCAATGAATAGGCTTGTTCTAGCGCCTATTTTCTTTATTATTTATTTTATTCCTGACCTTTTTGATGGTGCGGCAGCTATTTCAGCTTGCATTTTGATTCCCCTATTCATATACATGCAGCTTACGGATTTTTTTGATGGCTTTTTTGCGCGAAAGCTAAAAATTGTAAGCGATTTTGGAAAACTCCTTGACCCGTTTACAGACGTTCTTGCAAATATAACAGTCTTTTTTACATTTGTGCTTTCAGGCTACATGCCAGCCTTTTTTTTCCTTATTATAATCTACAGGGAAATGGGCATTCAGTTTGTAAGAACACTTAGTGCCCAAAGCGGCATTGTAATAGCTGCAAGCATGGCAGGAAAAACTAAAACCGTTACCTACATTGCAGCAGGCGGCTTTTCTCTTTTGATTGAAAGCATGATGCGCTTGAACTTTGCCATAGCCCCCGCCACAATAGGTGTCCTAAAGACCGCAAACACAGCACTTTACGCCCTTGCAACGCTTCTTTCTGTTTTATCCTTTGCAAGCTACCTAAAAGCCTTTTTAGCTTCAAGGAAGCCTAAGTGAAAAGAGAGCCAAAAAAGAGGTCACGGCAAGCATACGGCATTTTTTGCAGCGCGGCAATTACAGCATGCAATGTGCTTTTATCCGCGTTAAAGTTCTTTGCAGGCTACATTTCAGGCTCGCTAGCCATAACCGCAGACGCCGTAAATAACTTGACAGACGCGCTATCCTCTGTTGTATCTATTATAGGCTTTAGAATAGCGGGCAAAAAGGCAGACGCTGACCACCCGTTTGGGCACGGCCGCGTTGAATACATTGCAGGCCTTGCAGTTTCATTTTTGATTCTTCTTGCAGGGGCGGAACTCCTTCGCGCGTCAATAGAAAAGGCCCTTTTCCCCACTCATGCCAAAGCAGGACCCTTGGCTATAGCCATTATAGCGCTTTCCATAGCCTTAAAGTGCATTTTGGGGCTTTACACTAAAAGCGTAGGCAAAATAATAGCCTCTAGTGCCCTTGAAGCAGAAGCCCAAGATAGTTTTGCGGATGCCCTTTCAAGCATGGTTGTCCTTGCATCCCTTGCCTTTGCGCATTTTTTCCCTAATTCGGCTTTTCCCTTTGACGGCGCTACAGGCATTTTAGTGGCTTGCCTTATTTTACATGGCGGGGCATCTTCACTTAAAAAAACTGTAAACCCACTTATAGGAAGCCCCGCAAACCCTGAACTAGCTAAGAAAATAAAGGCGATTGTGCTTGCCCACAAGCCAATATCAGGCATTCACGACCTTGTAGTCCACGATTACGGGCCAACAAGGACTATGATTACCCTTCATGCTGAGGTGCCCGGGAAAAGCAGCATCTTTGAAATGCACAAGGTAATTGATGAAGCTGAAAACGACATTATGATTCAAACAGGTTGCCAGGCTGTTATCCACATGGATCCCGTTGATCTTGAAAACCCGGACTTTATACGCGCAAAGCAGGCTGTATCTGAAATTCTTAAAGAAATAAACCCCACCTTTGCCTTTCACGATCTTCAGCTAGTACCAGAAAAGCATAGCATAAGCCTAGCCTTTGATGTTGTGGCGCCTTCAATGGCTAGGCAAAAGGATATGGATGAAGCCGCCCTTAGAAAAGCAATAGACGAAAAGGCAAAGGCAAGGCTTGGGAAAAACTTTCGCTGCCTTGTACGAATAGAGGAATCGTTTGGGTGATTTTACCGCTACAAGCTAAAAACATACCGCCTTACAATGAGCAACTGGAGCTGTAAGCATAAAAAAAGCCGGCAGAAAAAGGAGGAAAATCTGCCGGCACGCCCTTTTAACTTAATAGTCTCTTGGCGATGAAAAAGAAAATGACCGTCCTTGCGGATGCCTTGTGTGCAAGTTTTGTGGAGTGCTTTGTACTCTCGCAACTTACGTAAATAAATTTACGCGCCGCGCGTGAAGTTACAGCTTAAAATACAAAAAAAATCTGTTATCTTCGGATATAGAAATAAAAAACTTTATATTCTATAATGGAGTACATGAAAAGTCGCCTTTTTATTCTATTTGCATCCCTGCTTTTTGTAATGCTTAAAAGCGCAGAAAGTGAAGTTTTTAGGTTTAAGTTTGTTGAAGGCGATTCCTATAGAATCAACTCCCTTGTAAACGAGGATGTCTACCTTGACGGAGCGCTTTCGCACACTGCATATATTACAAACCGAATTTCAGTAAGTGTCTCTGATGTAAGGAATGAAGGCGGAAGGGTTTCAGCGCGGCACGACTGCACATTCATGACAAGCGAGAGGAATGACAACAGGCGATATCCCTGGAGCCAGCAGTATGAAAGCATTTTCCGCAGAACTGAAGACGGCCGATATAACATTGCTCCTAAATACTTTATGCCCGTTGTACGAGATGTTCCTGTATTCCCTGAAGCAAACATAAAGCCCGGAGACCGCTGGCAAGCTACTGGAGAAGAAGCGCATGACTTTAGGCCTGTCTTTGGACTTCAAATGCCTTATAAGGTGCCTTTTACCGCTGACTATGTCTATACAGGCCCAGTACGTGCGCTTCAAAAAAACGGCAAGGAAAAGATCCTTCATCATATCCAAGTTGAATACACTATGTTTTTTAACACGCCGCAAGAGCTAAGGCGGCAAGCGCGCGGCTCAAGCATTTACCCTGTAAGCGTAAAGGGCTTTTCGCGCCAGCAGCTTTACTGGGATGCCGAAAAGGGCTTTCTTTCTCACTATAATGAAGAATTTCGAATTCAGCTTGAGCTAAACACAGGCAACGTGCTTGAATACAGGGGAACTGCAAGCGCTGAGGTAACCGAAAACGTTACCCTTGACCGCGAAAGGATTATCCGCGAAATGAACGAAGCAATAAGCCGCCAAAATATAGAAAACGCGCGCGTTTCTGCCTCTGACGAAGGCATTACTATCACGCTTGAAAACATTAGGTTTGTAGCGGATTCGTCGCGGCTTTTGCCTGGCGAAGAAAAGAAGGTTAGGCAAATAGCAGGGATTATAGCCAAATACCCAAACAACGACTTGCTTATCACAGGGCACACAGCGCTTGCAGGCACTGCTTCCGCAAGGCAAAAGCTTTCTGAAGAGAGGGCTGAAGCTGTGGCTGCAATGTTTATTTCGCTTGGCGTTAGGAAAGAGCAAAACGTCTTCACGCAAGGTTTAGGGGCGGAGCGACCAATAGCGCCCAACGACACAGAAGAAAACAAGGCACGCAATAGGCGTGTGGAAATAACCATCCTAGAAAGGTAAGCTTAAAGTAATAGGCAAAAGGCAAAAAAGGACGCTTTTATCACTAACGCACTGAAAGAAAGGCTTATCTTTCTTGCCAATAAATACGAAACTGCACGCTTCACTGAAGGAGACCCAAGCTGCGTTTTAAGGCGCTACAACGAATGTAAGGACATTGAAGCAGCTTCATTTATTGCAGCACTTTTAGCCTTTGGCAGGCGAGATCAGTTCCTTAAAAAAACAGATCTGATATTAAACGAAGCCGACAAGGCAGGCGGGCCTGCAAGCTGGCTTTGCTGCAAGGGATACATGGAAGCCTTTGGGCCTACGAGTGACGGTGCAAAGTGCGGCAAAAAGTTTTACCGTTTTTATTCTTTTAATGACATGGTTTTGCTTTTTGAAGCTATGCAAACAATGCTTCTTTCTTCAGGGAACTTGGGCGCGTTTTTTAGGGAAGCATTCAATAGGGAAAAAGCTGAATTAGAAAAATTAGGAAAGCCCGCCCCCCTTCTTGCTGATGTTGTTTCAGCTGCCTTTCCTTTGTGTCCGCTTGTACCAAAAGGGAAGGCACAGGCTAATAAGCGTGTGAATATGTTTTTGCGCTGGATGGTTAGACGCAACTCCCCGGTGGACTTAGGTCTTTGGCAGTGGTACAGCCCAAAAGACCTTGTAATGCCCATTGACACACATGTGCTGCAAGAAGCAATAAGGCTTGGGCTAATACCCGCAAAAAGCAGGGGAACCCTTAAAACCGCCCTTGCGCTTACAGCTGCCTTTAAGGAAATTTGGCCTGATGACCCATGCCGCGGCGACTTTGCCCTTTTTGGGCTTGGCGTTGACGAAGAGGCTAAAAAGCCTTTAGCTTAAAATGCTACAGGGGCGAATCCTTTAAGTAAAATTGACTAGCCGCCGATATTCTGAACGGGGATTTAAGCTATTTATGCGGAAAGCTATTCTTTTTATAGTTTTAAGCACATTATGCGCGGCAATTTATTCAGGGGATGTTGCAAATTTTGTAGATCTAGGCTTTTCTCCTGATGGAAAAACCTTTGCCTTTGGACAGTACGGCGTAGAAGAGAAAACGCTTTCCACTTATGGAGAGCTTTTCTTTGTGGACGTTGTTAAGAATAGCTTTATCCCCGGCGCAAATCTTTCTTCCCCGCCTGGAGCAAGCAAGCAAAGAACAGCTTCCGCTGTTTTTGAACAGCTTAAAAGCAAGGCTGCCCCTTCCATGAGGCGCCTTTCTATTGATAACAATCCAGAAAACAGGACAAGCCGCCTAATTTATACGGAAGATATAGCTGCACCACCTAACAAAGGCCTTGAAATGCATTTTAGGGACTTTGAAACCGAAAAAACATACGAGGTTTCGCTACACCAAACGGCAAGCGGCACTGGCTTTGCCGTTTCTTCTTCATTTTATATTACCGCAAAAATTACAGGCGCAGATGGTCGCACTCAAACGCTAACAACAGGAAACCCCACATATAAGAGGAAAGGCGTTATTGGCTATAGAATAAGCCGTATTCTGACAGACTCTTCAAACCGGGCTGTTGTCTTTGTAGTGGAAAAAGAAATGTATTCGCCCGGCGGAAACTCCATTCGCTACATGGTGGAAACGCTTTACCTATAAATCTAGCTAACGCGTAGCACGTTTTTCGCAAACTGCATCAAAATCATCCAGTGTTTCCTTACCTGGATCTTTTGTAACAAGAGATACAACCACAATGCAAAACAGGGAAAAGGCAAAGGCCGGCAAAAGCTCATAAATCCCCCAGGCGCCGCCTAAGGGCCTTGCAAAAAGCTTCCATATAAAGACCATAGCGGCGCCGCCTGCCATGCCTGCAATCGCCCC
>CAYYCW010000044.1:0-10479 GCA_964470435.1 uncultured Treponemataceae bacterium | reverse complement strand
ATGAACATTATCCTCTTTGAAAAAGACGAGCGATTTCTCCCCTCTTCTGATGAAAGATGCCTGCATATAAGGAAGATTCTTAAAAAGAAAAAGGGCGATGAGTTTGCGGCGGGCATTATTAACGGGCACACAGGCCGCGCGATGATTACAGAGGACGGTGCAAAAGGAATTACCTTTGCGTTCAAGGCTGAAAGCCTGCCCGTGCCGCTTTACCCTTTAAGGCTTTTAATTGGCTTTCCGCGCCCCATTCAGCTTAAAAGGCTATTGCGAGCGGTTTCAAGCTTAGGTGTTTCTGCAGTGCTTCTTTGCGGCACGGACTTAGGCGAAAAGTCCTACATGAAAAGCAGCTTACTTGAAGGAAGAGGAGCTAGATCCGCTGCGATTTCAGGGGCAATGCAAGCGGGCTACTCCGCAATTCCTTTAATAGAAAGGGCTGAAACGCTTGATGCCGCGCTCAATCTAGTAGAAAGCACCTTTCCTTACGCGTACAAAGTGCTGCTTGACACAGCAGCAAAGGATGAGAGCCCGCCACCCCTATTAGGCAGCGATGCGCTCGATAATCACGGCGGCGCAGCTAGGCAAATTACAGCGGAAACTCCGCTTTTTCTTGCTATTGGAAGCGAGCGCGGTTGGACAGAGCGGGAGCGCGCTCTTTTTGGCTCATTCGGCTGGCAAGCGAGAAGCCTTGGTCCGCGCGTGCTCCGCACTGAAACCGCAGCGGATGCCGCCTGCGCGCTAGCCCTTTTTGCATACAGGCTATGGGATACTTAGAGCTTTACACTAAAGCTATCAGCTATAGGTTAATAGCTTATACAAATACTTAAACCGGATAAATTCCTGGACTAAGTGTGGCAAGGTCTGACTTCCCCGCCCTAACGCGGATTAGGCTATTAAGATGAGTACCTGCGGGAAGGGCGCATTTTGTTTCAAGGCCAAGCTCAGGGATTATAACGATGCCTGTTGCGCCAGCAGTGTCAATCACTACAGCATCCCCTTCCCAAAAGGGATTGTCCAGCAAAAAATTGATTGCCCAGTGGATTCTAGTTTCACGCTCCGCTTGCATGCAAAGGCGCATTGCAGCATCCCCTTGCGCGACTCGCTCTGTCATTTCCGCAGGCGAAAGGAGCGGCTCGCCTAAAAGAAAGCGGCGCAGCTGCTGATGCGAAATAAGGTCGCCATAGCGGCGAAGCGGGCTTGTTACTTGGCTGTACATTCCAAGCCCAAGCCCCGCGTGGTCAGCGGGAAAGGTGCTAACTTTTCGCGGCTTCATGCTTTTTCGCTTGGCAAACTCGCCCGCAAGGCCTTCTGGAAGCTTGTTTGGCAAGGAAGGCGGCTCTTGGCTTATGTATTGAAAGGGGATTGAATGCTTAAACGCAAAGCGCGCCGAAGCCTCGCCCGCAAGGAGCATCATCTCGCGCACCATAGCAAAGGCCTCTGTTTGAAAAACAGGGGTAAAGCGCGGTTTTTTTTCGCTGTCCAAGTTGATTTTTACCTCTGGTATTTCTATGTTCACAGCCCCCGCCTCTTCCCGGCGGCGCGCGTTGTTCCTAGCAATTTCAAATAGGGGAAAAAGTTCTGCGCTTTCCTTTTGTGTTTCTGCTTCCTCGTACGTCATGCGCTTTACGCGAACAAAGGTTTTTTTCACTTCAACGTCTTTAATCGCGCCCGTTTCTGAAAGGGCAATGCAAAAGGAAAGGGCACGAGATTTTTCTTGCAAGCCCAGCGCAAAAAGGGAAAGAGCGTTTGGCTCTAACATTTTGAAAGCGCCTTCAGGGAGATAAAGAGTGGCCCCGCGCGCTCTTGCCTCGTTATCCGCATCAGAGCCTGCAAGCACGGAGGCTGCGGGATCAGCAATGTGCACCCAAAGCTTGCCGTCGCTAAAGGATACAGCGTCATCGGGGTCATCGCTCCAGGCATTGTCAATCGCAAAGGCTGTAAAATGCGTAAAGTCTTCCCTAGTGGCGTCGTCTTTCTCTGGCGGCGGCGCAATTTTCGCGGCTGCATCAGTTAGCTTTAAGCCCTTGCGCTCTGGCCATGGGTTTCGCCTTTTATCCCACCAGCCGCACCTTAAAAGCACTGAATGCGCGTTTTCCGCTGTTTCCTTTAAGCCCGCCGCCTGAAACGCTGCTGACTTTTCGCTTTTGCCCAGAGCAAACGCTTCAATTTCTTGCAAAAACGAGGCGTCGTCTGGCAGCTGTATTCCGCCTTCCTTATCCTTTGCTGTGTTCCTTAGCCTTTCAAAAAAGGCTTCCCGCTCCTTTTCCTTTTTTGCCCTTTCCTCAAGGCGCGATGCTTCCGCGGCGGCTTCTTCCTTGCTCTTTATAAGAACATTGCTTTCAGGGTTTTCGCAAAAAAAACGCGGCAGCTTTAAGAAAGCTTGCCAGCACACCCAAGCGCTTTCGGGGTCAAGCTTTCCCCACAAAAGCTCTGCAACCTCTGCAAATGCGGGAGCATCATTTTCAAAAAAGTCGGCGGCTTCCTCAGGGGAAATTTCAAAGTCAGGCAGGGTAGCGTCAACAACCGCCCTTATGCTTGGAACAGGGCCCCTTGCAAGCAAAAAAGCATCCTTTTCGCGGATGCTTTTCTTTTCAGCTTCCCCCTTTCCCTTTGGAGGAAGCTCTATTGTAGCCTTGCCGTTTTCAACTGAAAGCACAACCGCAGGCTGATTTTTGTATAAAAGCAAATCTTTTTCCCTGAACATGCATTCATGCTACCATTTTAGGCGTATAAATAATAGGAAAAGAATTAAAAAGAGGAGAAGAAGATGAAAAAAGCGATTGCGCCTTTTTTGGCAGTGATTGCCCTTGCGCTCGTTGCAAGTTGCAGCAGCTTGCCTTTTTCATATGGCAACGCAGCAAGGGGAGGCTTTAGTAAGGATGGCGTTTACTATGAAACAGGCTTTGCTAAAGGAACGAATAGCGAAAAGGCTAAAAAAAAGGCTGAATCTAGCGCTAAAAATAAGATAGCCATGCGCATTGAAGCTGACGCGGAAAGAGCCCTTGAAATGTACGTGCAGGATGCAGGCATTGATGACGAGACAGACTTGGAAGATTTGATTGAAGAGATTGCCAAAGATGTTGCAGAAAGCGCCTTTTCTAAAGCCTACGTAAAGGAAGTGCGCGTTGACAGCGAGGGCACAGCCCATGTGCTTGTGGGCTATGATTTTCAAAGCCTTGCAACGGAGCTTCAAATGCGTGTAGAGTCCTCTGTAAAAAGTGAAAGCTCAAGCCTTGCGGAGTTTAGTGCGCACGAAGCCTTGCGCTTTCTTTTTGAGTGAATGCGGCGGCTACGAGCATAAGCCGCTTTAAGCTTTAAGGAGTGCTTTTATGCCTGAAATTCTTCTTCTGTGCGGCAAGGCTGGAAGCGGCAAAACCTTTTACGCTAATGCCCTTTGCGCGGCAGGCGGGGCAAGGTTTTTTAAGCTTTCAAGCGACGACATTATGCTCCATCTTTTTGACAGCTGCCCCGGTCCTGAAGCGCATGGCAGCTTTGAAAGGCGCTGCAAGGCTTACCTTGCAGAACTTGCCCTGCGCTTGCTTGGCTTTGATTTTAACGTTATTCTGGATTACGGCTTTTGGACGCGCACTGAAAGGGATGAGGCAAAAAGCTTTTTTTCCAGCGCTGGGCACAGTACAAGGCTTATTTACTTTAACACGCCTAGCGAAGTTGCCGCTAAAAACCTAAAAAAGCGCGCTGAGCGTTTGCGCGAAACAGGTGAGCACGGATTTATAATAGAAGAAGAAAGGCGCGCCTTTTTTGACAGCCTGTTTGAGCCCCCAGCAAAAGACGAGGACTTTACAATAGCTTGGAGCAATGAAGACCCGTTTGCCCGCCTTGTTACCCTTTCTGCCCTTGTTAAGGAATAAGCAAATGGCCTTACAGCGCGTCTTGTTGCAACGCCGATTGCTGGCAATCTTCCTCTGAACCAAGGGAAAGAATGCTTTCGCGCAGTTCAGATGCAGTTAACTTGTTTTCTTCAGCTTTTTTCAATATGGCAAGCACTTTTCCAAGCACATCTTCGGACTTAGGGCTAGACTTTGCCTGGAATATTTTTGCGTGCGCTGTAGTCGCTACATGATCTGTATTGTAGAATAGCTCTTCGTGGAGCTTTTCGCCTGGCCTTATGCCTGTATATTTTATTTCAATGTCCCTGTATGGCTCATAGCCGTGCAGCCGTATTAAGGTTTCAGCCATCTCAGAAATTTTAACAGGCTGCCCCATGTCAAGGGCGTAAAGCTCCCCGCCCTTTCCCATTGCCGCCGCTTGGAATACAAGGCTCACAGCTTCAGGAATAAGCATAAAATAGCGCTCCATATCAGGATGCGTTACAGTTACAGGACCGCCTGCGGCTATTTGGCGTTCAAACTTGGGCACAACGCTACCGCGGCTTCCTAGCACATTGCCAAAGCGCACAGCAATAAACCTAGTGCTAGGATATTCTTCTTGCGCAGAGAGGAGCAAACGCTCAGCCGCCCGCTTGGTTGCGCCCATAATGCTTGTAGGATGGACAGCCTTGTCAGTTGAAATCATGACAAAGCGCTCCGCGTCAAAAAGCCCTGAAAGCCTAGCTATATTCCATGTACCTAAAGCGTTTACACGAAGCGCCTCGCAAGGATTTTCTTCCATAAGCGGAATGTGCTTATGCGCTCCTGCATGAAATACTACTTCCGGGCGGTGCTTTTCAAAAATCATTTGCATTGTTTTTTCATCAGCTACATCCGCAATTATTGGAATTACAGGAATTGTAGCGCCAGAAGCGCTAAGAGACTCCAGCAAAAGATAGATGGACTGCTCCCCGTGCCCAAGAGCAAGCAGCTGCTTTGGCTTGAGGGCAAGCGCTTGGCGGCAAATTTCAGAGCCAATTGAGCCTCCTGCCCCTGTTACTAGCACAGTTTTATCTTTAATTACAGCAAAGATGTTTTCGCTATCAAGGACAACCGCGTCTCGGCTTAAAAGGTCTTCCAAGTTAACTGAGCGCAAACGGCTAACCGTAACCTTGCCGTCCGCAAGCGCTGAAAACCTTGGCAAAATGCGCAAAGTTACCTTTTCCTTGCTCAATATATCTATATACGCGCGAATTACCTCTGACGAAGCTGACGGCATAGTTAAAAGCACAGTGTCTATTGCGTAATGCCTTATAAGGTTAGGAATGTCCTTGCGGCTTCCAAGCACCTTAAGGGAAGCTACTGTCATTCCTACAAGGGCAGGATTGTCATCAATAAAGCCAACTGCCTCAAGCGGAATGGGGTTTCGCCTTAGGTCGCGCGCAATCATTGCGCCAGCCTCTCCTGCCCCTGCAATTAAGGCTCGCTGCGTTACATCCCCGTGCCTGCGATGCGTTACCGCTGCAAAGCGCCAAAGACCCCTTGCGCCTGTCATAAAAATTATTGCAAGCGAAAACAATATAAGCAATGGAGATTTTGGCATTTTTAGCATATCTGAAAAGAAGCTTACTATTATAAAAATAAGAACTCCTGCCAGATACCAATGCGCAAAGCGAAGATACTCTTCTATGCTTGCGCGAGTCCAAACTATTTTATATGTTTTACCTGCAAAAAGTGCGCCAATTACAAGGGCTGAAAAAACAACAAAAACCCTTAAAAAAGTCCAAGCGTCAATTAACTCAATAAAGCCAATAAAAAGGGCAAGCGCAATGCAAAATAAGTCAACAAGCGCGACACGCCACTTCTTTACGGAAAACCATATTAAAGCATTAAGCAATATGCGGTACATTTATCCGCATTATATCAAAATAGGGCTTATATAAAAAGCGGAAAGGGCTATAATTTTTACGCCCAAGCAAGCCAGGTGCCTTTTTTGCGCCTGCCTTTAAGCTCCCGCGTGTTGCGGGAGCTTAAAAGCTTTAGCCTGCTATTTCGTAATCCTTTTCAAAGGCAACCTTGATTGTATCCATGTTAATGCCGTTGAATTTCTTGTTCCTTGCGGAAATAGCCTTATCAAGAGCGAACTCAAACGCGCTTACGCTAACCATGTCGGGAACAGCCTTTGCGACGCAGCCAAGGGCCACCATGTTCACGCCGCGCTCGTTGCCGCATTCCGCCGCGATGTCGTTTGCAGGAAGGGCAAGCGTTCTAATGTCCGAGCGCTGCGGCTTTGAGTCAATAAGCGAGCTGTTGTAGATTAAAAGGCCGCCCGGCTTAATGGAGGGCTCGAACTTAGTCATTGAAGGCTTGTTTAGCGCGATGACAACGTCAGGATGCTCAATTATAGGGGAGGCGACTTCCTCATCAGAAACAATTACAGAGCAGTTTGCGGTTCCCCCGCGCATTTCAGCGCCATATGCCGGAATGTGCGACACATTCTTCTCCTCGCTCATTCCAGCAAGCGCTAGTATCTTGCCCGCAAGGATAACGCCTTGCCCGCCAAAGCCTGCAAAAATAATTTCAGTAGTCATAGCATTTCCTCACAAAGACTTGCCCTTACGCACGCACGGGCATAGAGCCTGACCGTATGTTTGCTGCTTCAGGAATAATACCTGCGGGAATGTCGCGCAAAACACCTACAGGATAAAAGGGCTCCATTGCTTCTTTAAGCCATTCAGTAGCCTTTGTCGGCTCCATCCCCCAGTCCGTAGGGCACATAGAAAGAATTTCCACAAATGAATAGCCTTCCCCCTCTTTTTGATAGGTAAAAGCCTTTTTTATCGCAGCCTTTGTCTTGTTAATGTGCTTTACATCGTATACAGCGCAGCGCTCAATGTATTTTGGCGCGACAAGCGTGTTAAGAAGCTCCGCCGCGCGTATGGGGTAGCCCACATCCAGCGCGTCGCGGCCAAGAGGCGATGTAGCGGTAACCTGGCCAACAAGGCTTGTGGGCGCCATTTGCCCACCTGTCATGCCATAAGTCGCGTTGTTTATAAAGATAACTGTGATGTTTTCTCCCCTGTTGGCGGCGTGGATAGTTTCCCCTGTGCCAATGGCAAGAAGATCGCCGTCGCCCTGGTAGCAGATGACAATCTTGTCCTTATGGACGCGCTTTATGCCTGTAGAAACAGCAGGAGCCCGCCCGTGCGCAGCTTCAATGCCATCGCAGTCAATGTAGTTGTACATGAACACCGCGCAACCCACGGGCGCTACAACAATGCAGTCCTGCTGTATTTGCATTTCATCAATAACTTGCGCTATAAGCTTGTGCACAATCCCGTGCCCACAACCTGGGCAGTAGTGCGTTTTCGCCTCTTTCATCGATTTTGGAAAATTGTAAATAACCTTAGACATAGCTTTTCACCCTCTCTAGAATAATGTCGAGCTTAGGGATAATGCCCCCCGGCTCGCCGTAAAAGTCAATTTCGCTTCTTGATTTACCACTATAAAGGTAAACATCTTGAAGCATTTGCCCCATGCTCATTTCAACAGTAAGAACCTTTTTAGCGCCAGCGCAAGCTTTCGCAATTTCCGCTTCAGGGAATGGCCAAAGCGTTATAGGACGGAAAAGTCCCGCGCGAATGCCTTCATTCCGCAAAATTGAAACAGCCTTTTTGCATATGCGCGCGACAGTTCCGTAGGCACAAAGGACAACATCAGCATCCGAGCAAAGGTATTCCTCGCAGATAACCTCGTTTTCAGCGATTGTCTTGTAAGTCTCCTCCAAGTGGAGTATATGCCGGCCAAGATACGCATCGTCTTTGCCCAGCCTTAAGGACGCGATAATGTGGGGCTCCCTTTCAGGCGGCTTTCCTGTAATTGCCCACGGCTTTACAGGAATATCCAGCACATCGTCAGGGATAACGCAGGGCTCTGACATTTGCCCAAGATAGCCGTCCCCCAAAATAAGGACAACCACGCGGTACTTGTCCGCTATGTCAAAGGCCTTGACTGTATAGTTTGCAAGCTCTTGCACATTGCCGGGCGCTATCACCACAACGTGGTAGTCCCCGTTGCCGCCGCCGCGCGTAGACTGGAAATAGTCGCCCTGCGAGCCTGAAACATTGCCAAGACCGGGACCGCCACGCATAATGTTTACAACAACGGCGGGAAGCTCTGCCCCAGACAAGTACGAAATTCCTTCTTGCTTTAAGGATATTCCAGGCGAGGATGATGAAGTCATAACGCGACCACCAGCTGCCGACGCGCCCATAACCATGTTTATAGCGGCAACCTCGCTTTCAGCCTGGAGGAAGGAGCCGCCAACCTGCGGCAACCTCTTTGAAAGATATTCAGGAATGTCGCTTTGAGGCGTAATGGGATATCCAAAGTAATAGCGGCAACCTGCGCGAACGGCAGCTTCCGCTATAGCCTCATTTCCTTTCATAAGAATTTTTTCAGCCATATTAATTCCTTTCAATTTCTATAACAGTGTCCGGGCACATGATTGCGCAAAAAGAACACGCAATACAAAGAGCCTCGTCAATGCAAAACGGAAAATGAACACCCTGCCCATTTATATCCTCCGACATAAGAAGAATATCCTTTGGACAGGAACCTATGCAAAGAGCGCAACCCTTGCAGCGCTCAACCTCTATAATTGGTCTACCACTTGCCATAGCAATCTCCTCTAAAACCTCAATACTTAAATAAAGATGATAGGACAGTAAATTACAGCCGTCAACAAAAAAAATTCTGCAATCTTCCCCATTATTTTAAGGAAGAATTTCGGCAATTCCCGCCCATCCTTTGTTTCGGCTGATAAGCCTTATTTATGACAAGAATCGCGGCGCAATTGTTGCAGGAATCGAGTCTCATTTACGGTGATTGAAGCTTGCTGGCTTGGGTGAACGGTGGACGGTTGACGGTGTTGAGTGCTGTATAGATAGTTATTTTTTATAACCAAAACACTTCAGACACATTTGTTCAGACAATGCAGAGCAAGTGTTTAGGCGATACAGACACAAGTGTCCAAAACAAAGCAGACGCGAGTGTCCTAGCAATGCAGGCACATTTGTTGGTATCTAGTACTGGGCGCTCAGAGCACAGTGCTAAGCAGTGCTGGGTGCTGTTAGGCGAGCAAGCTTCGAGCGGATGCCCACCTTATAATGTATGAGGCGGGCACCTTATTGTATATGAGAGGGTCATCTAATAGCTTATGAGATAGGCGTCTCATAGCCTATATAGTCGCGCAATATAGGCTATACTGTTCGCCAGTATAATCTATACTGTTTATCAGTATAGATTATACTGAATGAATTTCCCATAAGGGCGCTCGGCGGCGGAAATTGAGAAGCCTAGAGCTAGAAGCACTGAGGTTTAGCAAGGAGAGTGTTGGGCGAGGGCTTCGTCGCTTTTTTTGCTCTGTTTTTTGCTTAAGCCTTTCTATAAATAGCTGCCAGCCACGAGCACAATGCCTAGGCAAAAATAACGCTTATAACCTTTTTTTAGCTTTTTGCCTGGATTTTCAAATAGGGTCTTTGTTGGATTCCTCCAAGCAAAGCATTGCACAGTCTCATCTTTACAACACAAGGCCATTGTAATGTAGGGGGTAGCGTGTCGCATTTTAGTTTAAGTTTATATTAAAAAAAAATTAAAAAAGAATAACTTTTCGTTTTAACAGAAAAACACCCTTTACTAAACCATTTTTATTGGACAATATAAATGATGAAAATCTTAATCCAAAGGAGTTATTATGATTTCAGCAAAATCAAAATTAAGTCGTGTTGTCTTTGCGATTGTATGTGGTCTTGTTGCGTTTAGCTTTGCAGCTTGCGCTTCACCGCCACCTCCACAGCCAGAGCCACCACGGCAACAGCCAGAACCACCGCCGCCAAATAGAGGTGCAAGACCACAGAGACGTTCTTTTAATTCAGTGGACATTATGTCCCATCATGAAGAGCGCCAATTGTCTGGTCAAGATGATACTTTAGCGCAAGCACCGCGTCCAGCGCCAAAGCCTGCACCAGCGCCTGCTCCGGCACCTAAGCCAGCGCCTGCTCCGCAGCCGCCAAAAAGGGCTATTGAGTTTGTTGATGTGGAAGACGTTATAGCACAAGCGCCGCGGCCTGCGCCAAGGCCTGCTCCTGCGCCCGCTCCGGCTCCACGTCCAGCACCAAGGCCTGCTCCTGCGCCCGCTCCGGCTCCACGTCCAGCACCGGCACCTGCTCCGCATCCGCCAAAGAGGGCTATTGAGTTTGTGGATGTAGAAGACGTTATAGCGCAAGCACCGCGTCCAGCACCAGCTCCGGCTCCAAAGCCAGCACCGGCACCCAAGCCAGCGCCTGCTCCGCAGCCGCCAAAGAGGGTGATATAATAGTAAAAGCCGGGGCGCAATGCTCCGGCTTTTTATTGCCTTTTGCTTAAAAAATTTTTGCACAAATATATTGATAGTATTCCTTTATAGGGTAAATTGTGGCGAAAAACTTTAACAATAAGGAGTTGTTAATGAATTATATCAAATTAAAGATATGTCGCATTGCCATTGCGGTTATTTGCGGTATTTCTGTCTTTGCCTTTTCAGCATACGCATCGCCTTATTTTGATGAGCTTGAAGCGCCTTCTGCTTTTGAGGCCCCTGCTGATGAAAGCTGGA
>CAYYCW010000043.1:0-10879 GCA_964470435.1 uncultured Treponemataceae bacterium | reverse complement strand
AGGCAATTTCTTCTATGCAAGAGACATACATGCCCTGCCGCTTTTGTATTGTCGCTATAAAGTTGGAGGCTTCCAAAAGCCCGTCATAAGTGCCTGTGTCAAGCCACGCCATTCCGCGCCCCAGAACCTCAACAGAGAGTTGTCCCTGCACGAGGTAGTGGCTATTCACGTCTGTAATTTCAAGTTCTCCTCGCGCGCTCAGGGTTATGCCCTTTGCTGCAGCGACTACTGAGTTGTCGTAAAAGTAAAGGCCAGGTACCGCGTAGTTCGACTTTGGCTTTTGCGGCTTTTCTTCTATAGATATGACGTTGCCGCCATCGTCAAAGGCCACCACGCCGTAAGATGCAGGATCCTTCACGTAGTAGCCAAATATCCTTGCCCCTCCCTTTTCTTCTATTTAAACGCGTGGCGCTTTTAAGCTGATGGCTAAACGCCCTGCAGTAAAAGATATTGTCACCAAGCACAAGCGCGACGCTATCTGTTCCTATAAAGCTTTCGCCTATAATAAAGGCATCAGCCAGGCCGCGCGGCTCATCTTGCACAGTATACTCAAAGTGCATTCCTAGCTGTTCACCGCTATCAAAGAGATTGCGGAAAAGCGGCAAGTCGCGCTTGGTGGAAATAATGAGGACATCTCTAATCCCTGCAAGCATTAAAACAGAAAGCGGATAGTAAATCATCGGCTTGTCGTATACGGGAAGAAGCTGCTTGGAAACTGCAAGCGTAATGGGATAAAGCCTTGTGCCAGCCCCGCCTGCAAGAACAATGCCTTTCATAAGGCTAAGTCGTCTCGGGTGGTGATTCCC
The DNA here is from genome assembly GCA_964470435.1 of uncultured Treponemataceae bacterium. Classification (GTDB taxonomy): domain Bacteria; phylum Spirochaetota; class Spirochaetia; order Treponematales; family Treponemataceae; genus Avitreponema. Next base: position 10,073 of record CAYYCW010000043.1, on the reverse strand, counting down.
TTTGTTATAAGATCGTAAACGCGGCTAAAGTCATCCGCAGAAAAATAAGAAATCTCTATCGTGCCCTTTTTGTCGTTTCCCTTAATGGAAACCTTTGTGCCAAACATTTCTATTAAACTCTCCTCTAGTGCTAAAATGTCTGGGTCTAACGTCTTAGAGTCATTTTTCTTTTTGCCGCTCTCAGGCGAAGCCGCGCTCCCCGCAAGCTTTGCAGAAAGAGCTTCGCACTCGCGCACAGAAAGCCCCTCCCGCTCAATGCGCCCAAAAAGAGCGCTGCGTTCTGCTGGATTTGCAACGGAAAGAAGAGCCCGCGCGTGCCCCGCCGTTATCTTGCCGCTTGCCAAGCTTTTACGCATTTCATCGGGCAGCTTTAACAAACGTAAGGCATTAGCTACAGCCGGGCGGCTTTTGCCCACCCTAGCGGCGGCTTCTTCTTGGCTCAAACCTTCAAGGCGCATAAGCTCATCATAGGCTTCAGCTTCCTCCAAAGGATTAAGGTTTTCACGCTGAATGTTTTCTATTAAGGCTAAGGTCAGGCGGGCTTTGTCCTCAACATGGCGCACAATAACAGGCACCTCATCAAGTCCTGCAAGGCGAGCAGCGCGCACACGGCGCTCGCCCGCTATAATAAAGTAGCTTCCGCTTTCAGCCTTTTCCGCAATTACAGGCTGAATAACTCCGTGTTCCTTTATGGAATCCGCAAGCTCTTGCAAGGCATTATCGTCAAAATCCTTGCGCGGCTGCCTGGGGTTAGCCTTTAGCAAGTCAGGGCTAACCATGACTACCGCACTATCTGCTGCTTCTTTAGCTTTGGGGATAGAACCCCCTCCTATAAATGAGCTTCCCTCAATGCTTTCTTTGGAAAGCTCTTCTTTATTAATGCCTTCAAGAAGAGCATCAAGGCCTCTCCCCAGCCCGTATTTAAGCTTAGGCACGCTCAATCACCTCTTTTGTAAGCTGCTCATAGCTCCTAGCGCCAGGACACACGGGGTCGTATGAGCAAACAGGCACCCCGTGCGAAGGCGCTTCAGAAAGGCGCACATTTCTAGGAATTATAGTGTCAAAAACGCGCTCCTTAAAATACATTTTTACTTGCTTAACCACATCTTTTGGCAAGCGCAAGCGCGGGTCATACATTGTAAAGAAAATGCCGCCAATAACAAGCGCAGGATTAATGGAAGCTTGCACCCGCTTCAAGGTTTGCAAAAGGAGCGTAAGTCCTTCAAGGGCAAAGTATTCGCATTGCAGGGGGATTAAAACCTGATCAGCTGCCACAAGCCCATTAAGCGTAAGAATGCCCAAAGAAGGCGGGCAGTCAATCAGAATATAGTCATACGCGCCTTTAAGCGGGTCAAGGGCTCTTTTAAGGAAAAATTCCCTTTCCCTTTGGTCAACCAGCTCAATAGCAGCTCCCGAAAGGTCAATGGAGGCGGGCAGGGCGTCTAGTTTTTCTATTAACGTTTTGCGCACAGTATTTTTTGCTGGACTTGTGCCTGCAATCACATCGTAAATGGTAGGTTTATTCTTGTCTATGCCTACGCCTGACGTCATGTTTCCCTGCGAGTCAAAGTCTACAAGAAGTGTCTTCTTTCCTGCAAGGGCCATGTACGCGCCAATATTTATAACCGACGTTGTTTTTCCAACCCCGCCCTTTTGGTTTACAAAAACAAGCGTGTACCCCATAACTTAAATAGTATACACTATTTTGCTGCCTTTACAACAGCACACCCCCTTAATTTGCCTGCTCTTTTCTTCTAAACTTGGGCAGTGGGCTATAGGAAACTTCAGTGTCATAGACATCGGCGTTTTCAATGCGCTTTACAAGGAGGGCAATTCTCCACGTCAAGGGAAGAAAGATAGCCTCAACCGCTGTCTTAAAAAGATAGTTCGACGCCGCCATGACGAGTAAGACTGAAAGCGAGTATGCTCCATAGAAGGCGATAGAGACAAAGATTACTGTGTCAAAAAATTCCCCAACAAGCGTTGAAGCAATCGCCCTTAAAGGAAAAAAGCGCCCCTCTGTAGCCACCTTCATTCTTGAAAGCACCACGGAGTTTGAATATTCCCCCACAAAGTAGCCTATTATGCTTGCAAGCGATATGCGTGGCACCTGGCGCAAAATGTTGTCAAAGTCCCGCTGAAAGCCCCACTCCTCTTGGGAAGGTAGCACCCCAACAGCGGCTATGCATAAGCTCATTATTAAAAGGGAGGCAAAGCCTGTCCAAATCACCTTTCTTGCCGCGCGAAATCCATACACTTCTGTTAGCACATCCCCAAAGATATAAGAAAGAGGAAAAAGAAGCGTACCGCCGTCAAAGACAAATGGGCCAAGCTGCGCCATCTTTGCGGCAAGCACATTGGAAAGGATTAAAACGCCTGTAAAAAGGCCCGCAGCCACCGGCAAGAGAGTGTATCCTGCGTCCCTCGTGGATTGACTCGTGTTTTGCTCCGTATTCATAATAGAAAATACTTTGCGAATGCAGGCAGAAAAGTCAAGCCAGTAGCCTATCCTCCAAAGCTAATGCCTAAAAGCTAGTAACTAATAACTTCTCTTCTAGGAGAGGAGCATATCCTCGTAAGTAATAGGTAGATCGTTTCTTCTAAAGTGTTGTTCTGTTGTTGCAAGCTTACCTTGCACAGTTTTTGCAGTACTTTATGCCTGTGCGCGCTCAAAGCAAGGAACTACTTTGCATTGGCGCGCAAAAATTGTTTACATTGTGCCGGCGAAGCTTGAGTCTTGCCCTAGTCCTTCAGGTCCCATTGCCATATAGCCGCAATCAACATATAGATCATGGCCTGTTATAGCTGAGGCATCGTCTGAAAGCAAGAACACAATGGCTGCAGCGACCTCTTCTGGATTAGCAAGCCTGCGCAAGAAATGGTAATAGTTCCAAGCTTGAGGCATATTTGCCCAGTCATCTCCAGGACAAGCATGGCGGATTTCGTCGGTGCGTGTCCAAGTGGGAGCTACAGCATTAACGCGGATATTAGGTGCTAAATCCATTGCAGCGCATTTAGTTAGCTGCTTTACTGCACCCTTGGCAGTGTTATATGGCCAGCTACCTATCTGGGCAATGCCATCAGAGATGCTTGAAGTCATAGTTACAGCACCGGGCTTATCCTTGCCATGAACACGAACCCATTCCCGCATCATGGCTGCATAAGCCATTGGTCCAGCTTGCATGCTGTGAAGCCACTCTTCATGTGTAGTAGTTTCGGTTCCTCTGTTAAAGGGGAAGGCATTGTTGACCAGATAGTCAATATCTCCCAATATCTCTGCAGCCTTATCCACAAGCTTTGCAGGAGCTTCCGGGTCTGCCAAGTCAGATTCCACAAAGGCTATTACAGCGTCAGGAAAGCGTTGTTTCATCTCTGCTAACGTTTCCTCTCCTGCCTTGGGGTTACGACCCGCAAATACTACACCTCTAGCACCTTCTTCAAGCAAGCGCTCTACCGTTGACTTGCCTATACCACGAGATCCACCAGTAACAAGTGCACTTTTTCCTTTAATGCCTCTCATTTTCATACTCCTTATAAATATTTAATTTGCAAGCTTTTATTGCCTGCTTATTTGCCAAATTATGCATATGGCAGGAGGGCTTTCAGTAAAGCGCAAGCCCTTAACACGCTATTATAATATGCTAGCAAAATGCAACAACGAGTGCTACCTCGTAATCACCTTTATGTATACTACATATTTTATGTAGTGTTTTGTCGAATAGAAAAGAGAAAAAAGAGGCTAGCATAGATAAATTGCGTTGTAGCAAATTAACGCGCATATGCCAGCCAAAGGGCGTAAAAGTTAATTTGATTTTGCTGTAGCAACTGCATGCAAACAGAAAAGAGGAGGGAAAGGCAAACCTAATCCCTCCAATATGCTATAAGGCATAACCGCTCTATACTTGCTAAGCTAGCATCTTAGTGCTTGGCCTCAAACCTAAGAGCTAAGCCTTGCCCCACTTGCGCAAGGCAGCCTGACCAAAGCGGTCTGCCGCATAGATAGCATTGCAAACCATGTCGGCATCTATAGCAAAGGGCATGTTGATACCAGTATCGGTTGGCAAGCAAGCTAGCTCTGCTACGCGGTGAATTTTTTCATACGTGGGATTTGTAACGCCAATTTCCGCCATGGTCACAGGAAGCCCTACAGAAACGCAGAAGTCCAAAATGCCTTCAAGCTCTTCCCAAGGGGAGTTTTCCAAGACCAGCTGGGTGATAACTCCGAATGTCACCTTTTCCCCGTGCAGACAATGATGGCACTCCTCTAGAGTGCTAAAGCCGTTGTGGACAGCGTGCGAGGCAGCTACGCCCCCGCTTTCAAAGCCAAGTCCGGAAAGCAGCGTGTTAGCTTCAATAACAGCTTCAACTGCAGGCGTAAGGGCCTGCGCTTCAAGGGCGATTTTAGCCTTCAAGCCGTTTGTCCTTAGCAGGTCGTAGCAAAGTTTTGCAACCGCCTGGCCTAGGTTCAGGGAACCACCAGCCGAAAGGCCCGCTAGATTGGGGGCATCGTGCTTGTAGCAGGCACGAGCCTCGATGTAGGTGGCAAGGCCGTCTCCCATGCCGGAAATATTAAACCTAACTGGAGCTTTCGCTATTACTGCGGAATCCACTAGCACAAGGTTAGGATTTGAAGGGAAAAACTGATAGTGATCTACAGCACCGTCTTCGGTGTAGATTACCGACAAGGCGCTGCATGGTGCGTCTGAAGCTGCAATAGTGGGCATGCTAATAATCGGCACTCCAATCTCATAAGCCGCTGACTTGGATGTATCGATAACCTTGCCGCCGCCCACGCCTATTATAACTTGAGCGCCCAGCTCTTTCGCCTTGGCAGCATTGCGGTCAATTTCCTTTTGGGAGCTTTCGCCGTTGAAAGGTTCCATGTGGCAGGAAATCTGAGCATCAGCAAAGGATTTTTCTATCACGTCACCAAAACGCTCTATGCCGTTTTTGCTTATCACGATAAAGGCCTTGCTGCCAAAGGTGGAGGTAAATTCCCCTAGCCGATTCATAAGACCCGGTCCCTGATAGTAGCGTGCTGGGCTAATAAAAGTGCGCATCATTTTTTACTCCTTAATATATGCTAATATAATAAGCTTAAAGCTGATCTTGTTTACAGTCAACAGTTTATATAGTATAGGGAAGGACAAGAAGAGATTTTTGCTTGTGAACTCTTCTTGCACAACCCTCACGCTATAAGCTAAATCACCTACAGCGTCCTGCAAAGCTGGTAGGCTTCAAGGATAGCGTCTCCCGCTTCCTTGTGGCCATTGGCGTCTCCTATGACACTGAAAGGAATACCCGAAGCCTGCAAGTCCTTTTCAAGCGGCTTGTAGGGATCGCGGCCTACGGCAACCACAATTTGGTCGCAGGGCAGCGTCTGCTCTTGCCCGCCTTCGTCTACAATAACTACGCCCTCAGGAACTATAGCTTTTACTGTATGGTTTACGTATTTCTTTACGCCCCACTTATCAAGGAAGCGGTTTACGTCTTGCTTGACTGGCCAAACAGCATCAGTTGCAATCTCTGAGCGCATTTCAACAATACTTACCTCCCTAAGCTCCTGCGCCAAGAAGTGCGCAGTTTCTGTGCCAACAAGGGCCCCGCCTATAATTACAATCTTTTGGCCGTACCATATTTTGCCTCCAAGCACATCGTCAGGATTTACAACCCGCGAATCCTCATTAAGGCCTGGGATTGGCGGACGCTTGTTGACAGCTCCGGAAGCCAAAACAACATAGTCAGGATTAAGGCTTTTTAGGTTTTCTATGGTAGCTTCCGTGTTGTAGCGAATTTCCACGCCTAGCTTGCGGCATTGAGCAGTTTGCCAAACCAAAAAGTCAGTTATTTCCCCCTTGCCGGGCGCGATGGAAGCATAAAAGAATTGGCCGCCGTTATGCTCTTCCTTTTCAAAGACTGTAACCTTATGCCCCCGCTTTGCAGCGTAAATGGCAGCTTCAAGCCCGCCAGGACCTGCGCCAACGACTGCAATGTTCTTTTTAGCTTCAGCGCTTGTTACCGCGCCTTCGTATTCAAGCCCTAGCTCAGGGTTAAGGACACAGCGAATTGGCTCGTCCGCGAGAAGAACGCCAATGCAGCCCACGTCGCAGCCAAAGCAGCGGCGAATGTCTTCAAAGCGCCCCTCCTTTGCCTTGTTAGGCATCTCCGGATCTGCCAAGGACGCTCGCCCCATTCCAACAAGGTCCGCTTGCCCTGACGCGATGATGTTATCCGCCAAGAAGGGGTCATTAATGCGCCCGACTACAGTTACAGGCACCTTTACCACTTCCTTAACAGCCCTGCCGTGCTCGGCGATTAGGTTATGCTCGCGGTAGCCGCTTGGAATGTTCCAGTCAAAGGTGAGGTAGTTTCCTATGGAGATGTGAATCATGTCAACTCCGGCTTCTTCCACCATGCGAGCAATAACCTTAGTGTCTTCTATTGTGAGGCCGCCTTCTACAAACTCGCTTCCTGAAAGGCGAATGTCGATTATAAAGTCCCAGCCGCATTTTTCGCGTATGTCAGCGATTATCTCGCGGACAAAGCGGGTGCGGTTCCAAAAGTTACCGCCGTACTCGTCCAGGCGCTTGTTGGAGTAGAGCGAGAAAAACTGCGTGATAAGGTAGCCGTGCGCCGCGTGTATTTGCACGCCGTCAAAGCCCGCCTTCTTTGCCCGCAAGGCCGCGTCCCCGTACTGTCTCACTGTTTCCTTGACTTCCTCTGTGCTGAAAGGCTCGGGCATAAGGTTGCTAAAGGGGCAGGCAATCCTTGATGAAGAGCGTGCCGTCATGCCGGGAATAGCGCCGCTATTGGTTTGCCGGCCGCTGTGGTAAATCTGCGCAAGGATTTTCGCGCCGTGCTTGTGCACGCGCGGCGGCAGCGCGCTGTGGCTTTCAATCTGGCCGTCGTTCCAAAAGCCCGCCGTAGCCTTAAAGCCGTGCCCGTTGGGGGCAATGTTGTAATCTTCCGTGATGATAAGCCCCCAACCGCCCTTTGCCTTCTCCTCGTGGTAGGCAATGTAGCGCTCAGTTGCTGTGCCGTCCTCGTTGCAGTAGTCAGTAACCATTGGGGTTACCACCATTCGGTTCTTCAGAGCCATTCCATTAATGGTAATGGGACTGAATACATGGTCTAGCATATTGCATCCTCCTAAATTATAAGCCGCAATCCAGCAGCTACCTAGTATTTCAGTGCAATTTTAACGATATAAATTGCATCATTTTATGATAGTAGGTTGAATCGATAAAGCAAGTAGGCATAAATATATTACTGGGTATTTTTTTATAACTATGGATTTATGGCTAAGTAACCTTAGTTAATATAGCCAATCTTTGTGGTAGAGCAAGAAGTAGGATGCATTCTACAACAAGTCTGATTGATTGCCGCTATACTCTATTAGCTAGAATCCCCTAATAATTGCTATAACAACAAACGCAAAAAGTGACCCCACCACAACATAAACCCACAGCGGGAGCGGGTCACCGGCGGCTTGAGGCTTGCCTGCATAGGTTTTACGCGCTCTTTTTAGTCTTTTTTTAGCGGCACTACTTTTCGTGGAGCGAGTATTGGGTAAAACAGCGTAGCCGCAGGAGGGGCAGCCCTTAGCAAATATAGATGCTCCACCTGTTAGCCCGCAGGAAGGGCAACGAACCGCGGCAAAAAATTTCCCGCACTTGTGGCACACCTTGTCGTTGCGCTTAACTTCAGCACCGCAAAACTCGCAAAAAAATCTGGGTAGTTTTACTGCCATTTTCCGGATTGTAGATTCCGGCTAGCCTTCTGCTGCGTGGGCGCAGCTTGTGCAAGCTTTTTCAGCACTTTTCGCTGCAGGACACGCAGCTTTTTTTGTAGAGGAGTGCGAATCATTTACATAAAAGCCTGATCCCTTAAAGCTAATTCCAAGACCGCCTGAAAAAACGCGGCGCACGCCCTTGCCACATTGAGGGCATACATGAACGGGTTCATCGCTCATTTTTTGAAAAACTTCAAAATCATTACCGCATGAATCGCATAAATATTCGTAAGTAGGCAAACTTAAGCTCCTTATAAGCAATATTGAATTTCTTATAATTTAAGATACTGAAAAGAGGGAAAGAATAGCAAGGGCAGCACTGCCAGCAGGCATTTCTTTTTCCACATTTATAATCCCGTTTTTCGTAAAAACCTTTTCTCCAGGAAACATTAGTTGAAGCATAAAAGATGCGGGGCGTAAGAATGCGCTATTAGAAATAGCAGCAGACACTGTAAGTCGCAATATTGGGGCTCTGTTCATTGGAGTAATGGCAAGCTCAATAGAAGAAATTGGCAGTGAAAAGCTTTGAAGTGCTGCAACAGCCGTCTCGTTTAAAAACGGTAAGGAATTAAGGGCAGGCAAGACAGTGCGCGTAAACAAGTTAAAGTCAGGAGCATAAAAGACAAATGGCACGTTTGAAGCTCCCGCAATCGAAGCGTCAATAGCGGCAAAAAACATCTCGCCCGCGCCAGAAAACTCCCTTACAGGCGGCGCTTCATCTTTCCTCAAAGAGGCGGCAATAAAGTCCTCCATAGAGCTAGATCTTGCACTTGATCTTCTTGTTGCTGAAGGTTGCTCAATATAAATTTCTGCCAGTAACACGCCAGAAACAGGAATAGCAGCGCGCAAAGTGATTCCTTCAACATAAGATGATGATTCAAACCAGATCGCATCGCCTTCTTTGCGCCTTTCCCAGTCGCGCGAGGAATTAAGCACAAAGCGAAATGCCCTAGCGGGAAACTTGCCAAAGGCTATAAGCCTAAAAAAAGGGGTTTTGGAATTGCCTTTATGCATAATGGACGCAAAAGCGCTGTCCGCGCGGGAGAAAAAGTTAACAAGAAACTCAACCGCAGGTACGTCCGTATCTACATCATCGCGCTCTTTTATTTCCTTAAGCTCAGAAAGTATAAATTTAGGAGGAATTACAGCAAAGGCTACGGGTGTTGCCTTCTCGCTAGAATAAGAGAGAACCGCAATAGGATCAATAGATTGCTTTGCCGCTTTGCTTGTAGCGCAAGACCAAAACAAAAGAGGACAAAGCACAATAACGAAATAACATCTGAGTTTCATTGCACTTTCTCCAGTAAAGTTTGCCAAATTCCTCCTGCAGATTCAGCTGTAAACGGCGCATCTGCTGCAGGAATAGCCTCAACCCACGCGGCGGAAACAGCAAGGGTTTCCGCGCAAAGGTAGTCTTTTTGCGCGTCAAAAGCTGCCTTTAGTGAACCAGTGCCCGAAACAGAAAGGCGTATCTTGTCGGTAACGGCCAATCCTTTTTCTTTGCGCATATTTTGCACAGTGCGCACTAAGTCGCGTATGCAGCCCTCGTAAAGGAGCGCGTCTGTAATTTCGGTGTCAAGGGCAACAGTGAGCGTGCCATCGTTAATCACCCTTAGGTTTTCTTTTTCCTTTCTATTAATTATGATTTTCTCCGCTGTAAGGTCAACGCGCCGCCCTCCGACCTCAATAGCCAAGACGGAGCCATCAAGGATTGACTCTATTTCCGCGCTGTTAAGTTTTTCTATTTCCGCGGCGGCGCTTTTCATCGCGGACCCCAGCTCTTTGCCAAGCGCGCGGAAGTTAGCCTTTGCCGAATACTCCACAAGCTCATCTTCCTTTTCGTGGAAGCGCACCTCCTTTACATTAAGCTCTTCGCGGATGCTTTCTTGCATTTCGAGCAACGCCTTTTTTTCTTCTTGGTTCCTTGTAACAAGCAGCACAGCCTTTAGCGGCTGCCTCGTCTTAAGGTTAAAGTCAGTGCGCAGGCTTCGTCCCATAGAAACCGCCTTTTGCACTGTAGCCATCTTGAACTCAAGCGCCTCGTCTCTTCTCTCTTCATTGTATAGAGGATAATCTGCAAGGTGCACGGATTCGGGGTCGCTATCCTTGCGAAGATTGAGCCAAATCGCCTCCGTAATAAAGGGAATAACGGGCGCGGCGACAAGCGCAAACTTTCGAAGCGCAATGTATAGCGTCCTGTAGGCGGCTATCTTGTCGCTATCGTTTTCGCTTTTCCAAAAGCGGCGGCGCGAGCGGCGAATGTACCAGTTGTTAAGCTGCT
>CAYYCW010000042.1:0-10909 GCA_964470435.1 uncultured Treponemataceae bacterium | reverse complement strand
TGCGGCCAAAGACTACAAAGTCAGCTACAGCGTTGCCGCCCAAGCGGTTAGCGCCATGCACGCCGCCTGTAACCTCGCCTGCAGCAAAAAGACCAGGAATAGCCTCTCCTGAAACGGTAATTACTTGAGCGGCTTCGTTAATTTGCAATCCGCCCATAGTGTGGTGCACGCCGGGGTTTACAGCTATTGCGTAATAAGGCGGCGTGTTAAGCTGCCTTGCAAAAGAAAGACGGTCAAAGTCCGGGTCTTCGCCTGCCAGAACATAGCTATTCCACTTTGCCATGGTGCCGGCAAAGGCTGAAGCGTTTATCCCTAAAGCTTCAGCTAGGGCTTCGTAGCTTTCCCCTGAAACAGTTAAGCCCTGATTAATGTATCCTGCTATAACTGTAGAAGCATCTGCCATAGCTTGGTCAATTACAAGGTAGGCAATCCTTCCGGGCTGGGCAAACTCTGCTGCAGAGACTACATCGCGGGTTAAAACCTCGTTAACGAAGCGCTCTCCATTAGTGTTTACAAGTATCGCACCATCGCCGCGAAGCCCTTCTGTAATCATGGCGCTCGTTTCAGGATGCACGGTGGGGTGAAGCTGAATTTGGTCCATGTCTACGCTAGCCGCGCCACTAGAAGCAGCCATAATTATGCCGTCCCCATCAATGCCAGGCGCGTTTGTTGTAATGTAGCCATTGTACTCAGGCTTGTATTGCGCCACCATAGCGTTGTTCGCGCCAAATCCGCCGCTAGTTAGAATAACAGCGCCTGCCCGTATAGAAAATTCACTGCCATCCCTAGAGGCAATTATTCCGCAAGCTGCGCCGTCTTCCATAATGATTTCCTTTGCAGCAGTTTCAAGTAGAATTTGAATATTTTCGCTTTTGTTGCAGTTATCAGTTAAAATAGGAATCATGTAAGAGCCAACAGAAAGAACTCTGCCGTTTTCATCAACAGGCCTGTGAATGCGCTTTACGCTTGCGCCTCCAAACTGCCCAACTTGGCTCAAGTTTACCATCTGTCTTTCGCGAAGCCACACAATAGCGTCCGCTGAATTTTCTGCTAGAGTTCTTGCAAGCTCTACATTATTTATGCCGTAGCCTCCGATTATAGTGTCAAGCATAAAAAGCTCAACACTGTCAAAATAGCCTTGAGGATTTGCAAGATAAGCGCTGTATTGCGCTCTAACAGTTTCGGCTAACTGCGCAATAGCCGCATTATTAGAATAATTGCTGCTAGCGCTTCTAAGAACAGCTTCAACGCCCGCGCCTTCTGCAAAAGTGTTCTCATCCTGATTTGGAGTTTTAGCAGCGTTCATGCCACCTGTAGCGCGTATGGAGTTTCCGCCCGTCATAGGCATTTTTTCTACTATTACAACGCTTTTTGCCCCATTATCCACAGCTTGAAGAGCTGCCACAAGGCCTGCCCCGCCCGCGCCTACAATTACAATATCGCATTCCATGTCAGAAAGGGGAACGCCCTTGCTTGCAGCCGCAACATCCTTTGGCCTGAGGGTAGAGGGATTTACGCCTGCATCTTCAAGCGCGGCATTTACAGCGTTAATTATCGCTTGGCTTGTAACGGTCGCGCCTGAAACAGTGTCAACCTGCGTTGACTGCGCGGCGACAATAGCTTGAGGCACTCGCTCAATGGCGGGCTCTGCAATGCCTGCAGTTTCTTGATGGCTTGTTACTTCCACTTTGGTAATTTCTGTAGTGCTCAAGGTAACAGAAACCGTTATGTCTCCATTCATCCCGGCGCTTGAGCCCTCGTATGTTCCTGCAGTAAATCTGTTGCCTCTGCTGCAAGAGGCAAGGCATAAGACAGCGGCTGCCGCTAAAGCAGCAAAGATAAGCCTTTTCATGTTATTTCCTCACTTTATATAAGGCAAATTTTTCGCCTATCTTAGAGATAGTCGATAAAAAAATCAACAATCATTTAATTGGGCTTTTAGCGGACACACGCATATTCCCGCACAAAGTGCTTCTTGTTCACCCCAGTAAAATAGCCCTGCCTTTTGGCTCACATGCAGAGGAGCAATGGCTTCGCCGCTTTTTTTTGCGCAGGCGAGGCGCTAAAACCGCAGCTTGCTAATACTTGAAGCTTCAAGCTTATAGCTCCTGGCTCCACCTTGTATTTTCCTTGCATAACGGGTAATATTCCAAATTAAAACGCAAGATGTCTGCTGTTGCAGGCCGCGCGTTTTTTAATAAAGAAAGCAACAGGAGTTTTTAATGCCCACCCCGTTAGAAAAATATCTTTCATCTGTTTCTGTAGATAAGGTGAGCCCCGCCTTTTTAGCCTACATTGCAAGCTTGCAGCAGGTTGCCGCCGTGTTCCCGGAAATTGCAGCGTCCATTGTCTCGGAGCTTGAAAACCAGCGCACTCACCTTAAGCTGATTGCAAGCGAGAACTATACGTCGCTCGCGGTGCAAGCCGCTATGGGAAACCTGCTCACAGACAAGTATGCTGAAGGCTATCCTGAGCACAGATACTACGGAGGTTGCGGCAATGTTGACGCTATAGAAAGCGCAGCTGCGGCAGAAGCAAAAGCTCTTTTTGGTGCGGAACACGCCTATGTGCAGCCACATTCTGGGGCCGATGCTAACTTGATTGCGTATTGGGCAATAATTAGCGCCAAGGTTGAAGCGCCTTCTGTTGAAGGGCTTGGGGCTAAGAGCGTTTCAGACTTGAGCAAGGCGGATTGGGATGCTCTGCGCGGAAAGATGGGTAACCAGCGGCTTTTGGGGCTTGACTACTATTCGGGCGGCCACCTTACACACGGTTATAGGCAAAATGTTTCTGCAAGGATGTTCGACACTTATTCCTATTCTGTAAATAGGGAAACTAGCCTTCTTGACTATGACGAAATTGAAAAGCAAGCGATGGAACTGCGCCCGCTCATCCTTCTTACAGGATACTCTGCTTATCCACGCGCGATTAACTTCCGCCGCTTCCGCGAGATTGCGGACAAGTGCGGTGCTGTGCTTATGGTTGACATGGCACACTTCGCAGGCCTTGTAGCGGGCAAGGTCTTTACAGGCGACTATGACCCCGTGAAGTGGGCGGATATCGTAACTACAACCACGCACAAGACGTTGCGCGGGCCTCGCGGGGCTATCATCTTGTGCAAGTCTTGGCTTGCCGATTCTGTAAACAAGGGTTGCCCTCTTGTTATGGGCGGGCCATTGCCGCACGTGATGGCGGCCAAAGCTATAGCGCTGAAGGAGGCGGCCATGCCCTCCTTTAGAGAATACGCCGCTGCCGTCGTGAAAAACGCGCAAAGCCTTGCGGAAGAGTGCATGCGGCTTGGTATGAAGGTTAGCACAGGCGGCACGGACAATCACCTTATGCTGATTGACGTTACATCCTATGGGCTTACAGGCCGCCAAGCGGAAGATGCCCTTTCCTTTTGCGGGGTAACGCTTAACAGGAACACCCTCCCCTTTGACCCGAATGGCCCTTGGTGGACTAGCGGACTTCGTGTGGGAACGCCTGCCGTAACCACACTTGGCATGGGAGCGGCTGAAATGAAAGAAATTGCAGCAATTCTTCACCTTACGCTTTCCAATTCTAAGCCCGCCATTGCAAAGGACGGAAAGCCCGCTAAGGGCAAGGCTGTTGTAGAGCAAAAGGCGCAAGAAGAGGCTACGGCGCGGGCGAATTACTTGCTTAACAAGTTTGTGCTTTATCCTGAGCTTGACCTTGACTTCTTAAAGAAAGAATTTGCTGCAAGTTAAGGCGCTTTTTAGGCGTTAGGGCGGGCTTGGTTTCGCCCTTCTTCATTCCTGTTTTTTTCTATAATAAACTGGATGTAGTGGTCTTCAAGCGTTTTCCAAGGCCCGCTAATGGCCATTTTTTTGCGCGCGTTTGCGTTGCTCCTCCTCTTGGTGTAAGCTTGGTAAAAAAGCCTTGGGTCGTGCCCCGCACTTGGTTCCGCCTCGCGGCCTAGCAGCCTTTCAACCTCGTCTTTTCCTATAGCAGCTTGCCCTCTGCTTTTTAGCTCTCTTCGTATAAGCGAAATGTCTTCAAAGGAAAGTCCAAAAAGGAATTCTTCCATTGACGCGGACACGTTGGAGTCTCCCAACCTTTCTGCAATGAATTTGCGCCAGCTGTCATCAAGCTCGATTGAAAGCATTAAAAGCTCAGCTGTGCCGATCATTGTGCCAAAGCTAGGCACGATCTGGCTCCTTGCAGCCCACACAGCGTCAAGGACAGGGGCCGCCCTGCTTGCGTGCGGATCAAGGCGGTGTTCCCAAAGTGTGGTTAGCGCTTCCGCTACACTATGGCGCACATCTCCTCTAAGACTAGTATCGCTTAAAAGGGACATGTAAACATCTTCCGCCATAAGGGTAAACATAACGTTTACCGTAGCTTGGCGCAGTTCAACAATGTGGCTTTTGGGGAGTAATAGCCTCTGCGCTACCTTGGAAATAGCAGAAAATATGTGAAACTTTGCCACTAAAAAGCCCTGCCCGAGAATAGCCTTTGTTGGCAAAAATAGGAGCTTTGCGCCCTCATCAAGGCGGCAAAGGTTTTCTATTAGCGCACGCGCCGAGCGATCCTCCCCTGAAATATAGCTTTGCTCATACATTGAAGGATAGCGGGATACAGCTACAGAAAGGCGCTCCAAGTCTGTAATTCTTGAAGATATTGTAGCCATTGCGTCAGGGGAATGAGGCCTAATATGTTCAAAAAAGCGGTTTACAAGATCCCTTTCGCTGCTGTTTAAGGCTATTATGTCTGAATATTGCTGTTGAGCAGGCTTGCAGCAGTCAACTGCACTACCTGTTTCCGTATGCAAGCTGTTAATTTCAATACTCATTATTTTTTATATTCTACACTAAAAAGCACTATAACGCAGTATTTTTTTGAGGCTTTTTTTCTTCCGCGCCTTTTTTAGGATCAATGAGCTTTGCAGGACTTACAGCGCCCCTTCCCATCTTTTTGTTTAACTTGTAGACAGCTTCAGAAAGCGCGCGCCGCTTTTCGCTATTGCTTTCAAAAAGCTCCTCCTGCTCTGGAAGGGTCTTTGACTTTATGTTTTGCAAGCCTGCTCCTAAAAGCCTTATGGGTTTTCCGCGTTCGCATTTTTTTGCAAAAAGAACTTTAAGCCGCGCAAAAAGGTCAGCGGAGTCGTTTACTGGCCTTTCGCCCTTTGACTGCGCTGTAACCGTTGAAAAGTCAAAATAGCGTATTTTAATGCTAACCGTGTCTGAAGAAACGCCCTCGTCAAACATTCTAAAGCTAAGCTCTTGCGCAAACTCAAAAAGAAGGGTTTCAACGATGTTATAGTCGCTTATATCAACTTCAAGCGTCTTTTCGCTGCTAATTGACCTTTCAGCCGCCTCACCAGAAAAAAAGCCCGGATCTTGCCCTTGCACCGCAAGAAAAATCGAATGCCCCGCCGCCTTTCCCAGTATAGTTTGAAGGAGCGCTTCAGAAGATGACGCGACACTTTCTGTTGTGGTAAAGCCTGCCGCGTTAAGCCGCTCTAGCGTCTTTTTGCCAACGCCCCATATATCCTTAAGGGGAAGAGAAAGCATAAAGTCTTGCGCATCCTTGCCTTCAACAACGGTAAGGCCATCAGGCTTTTGGAAGCCGGAAGCAATCTTTGCCAAGTATTTGTTTTCTGCAACGCCTACAGAAACCGTAAGCCCTGTGTTTTCAAGAACGGCGGCTTTAAGCCTTGCGGCAGCCTCTTTAGGCGGGCCAAAAAGCCGCTCCATGCCCGTCATGTCAAGGAAGGCTTCATCCACGGAGACTTGCATAACGTCGGGAGAAAACTCTGCCAACACAGCCATTACCGCCTTTGACTTTTTGTGATAACGTGGCATGTCCGCAATAATAAAAATGCCTTCGGGACAAAGATGCTCTGCCCTTGCCTTTGGCATTGCGGAATGCACTCCGAATTTTCTAGCTTCGTAGGAGCAGGTTGAAACCACAGCCCTTTGCCCGCGCCCCGTAACAATGACCGGATTGCCCCTGTATTCTGGGTGCTCTAGCTGCTCAACGGAGGCAAAAAAGGCGTCCAAGTCAACATGGAAAAAGCAGGGCGCGGCACTCATTGAGACGTGCCATCCGAAAGGGATATTTCTTTTTTTATAAAAAGAAGCGCGCTTTCTGAAATACCTTCGCCTTTAATATGAAAGCCAAAGGGGTTTTCAACGCTCCAGCATAGAATTTCCGCGCGGAGGGGGCTTGAAGTTCCTGTAACAAAGCTTATGCGTATTGGCGTTTCAGGGTTTTCACCTGAGTTAAAGCGAGCTTCCCTTCCGCCTTCTTCAAGCTGAAAGGGATCTGATGAAAGGTTTACAGCAATTCCTTCTTCAGAAAAAACTGCAATGTCTATGCGGCGAGCTTTAATTAGCGGGTTTATTGCAAGCTCATAAACCTTTCTGTCAAGAAAATCTCTTGAACTGACATTAGCACTTATAAAGTCTTTAGGCCGCATTTGCGAAAAGGGCTTCAAAATGCTGCTTTCTGCAAGGTTCCTTTCAATGCTAGCGTTTTTTAGGTCAACAGAGGAATCAACAGTTATTGTAGCCGATTCTTCCGTTATGCGTTGCCTTATAAGAACGCGCAGGGGCTTTCCTTCGCTCCAGGCGGGCGCTAAAAACAAAGCTAAAGCGGAAGATGCAAGCAAAACAGCAGCCGCAGCAGGCATAATTGGAATGCTTATTCTAATGCGCCTCTTCGCAGGAAGAGGCAAATTAATGCGCAGCCTTGAAAGCTGCCTTTTTTCTTCGCTTATCCTTAAAAGCATAAGTTGAAAAGGCAGAACAAAAAAGGCTATAAGCACATTCCAAGCGCCTTCGTTGCTGTAAACAGCAGAAATTGCCGCCGTGTTCCTGGTGAGTATCCTTGTATAGAGGTGCGCAAAAACAAGCGCCGCAAGAAGGCTAAGCGCAAGTTGCGGAAAGAGTGTTTTTGAATGGGCACAAGCAAGGATGAATATGTAGGAAACAATAAAATAGCCTGCCATGGTGAACTCAAGGGCAGAAAAAATAAAAATATTGACAAGAGCTGCCACAACTGCGGCGTGCCCTAGACTTATAGGGTCTCTAGTTACGGGAAAGTAGCTTTTAAGGCTTGAAAATAATGTGGCAAGTAAAAGGGCTGCGCTAAATTTAGCAAAAAAAGCTGCGCGAGGAATTAAAACCCAAGCTTCAGGCTTTCCAAGTTTAAGGAAAATGAGCGCGGAGGCAAGTTTTCCTCCTAAATATATAGAAAGAAAATTGACAGCTGCAAGTAAAACAGTATATGGAAGGGTAAGCAAAAATCCCCTTACATGATATTTTCTTATTGTAGGGTTAAAAAGAAAAAGCACACTAAGATAAATCAAAAAAAAAGAAAAGCAAAAAATAAGCGTTAAAACCATAAAGCGCTCACTTAATACAACAAACTGCCCGCCTGCAAGATGCATGAAAGGCAAGGCACTTGAACTTTCCGCTTTAGGGTTTTTCGTTTTGCCAAGGCCAGGGATAATAGACTGCGCCGCCCTTTCCAAAAAGGTGGGCAGTTTGAGCATGGCGTAGTTTTGCTCCGACAAGCTAGGAACCGAGGAAAGGGTGCGCAGGGTTTCTGCAAGAGATGGGAAAACATTAGCTGAAGCGCTTAGCGCAATGGCTGGAATGCCTGCGTTAAAGTAGGCTCTAATAATATGGTGATTGGAAGCCCAGCCTATCCTGTAAAGCTCCGCTCGGCTTTCTTCAAGGTGCCAGTCCATTTTTGCGCCTTCAAGGGCTTCAACAAGGGCGCTTACAAGCTCAGGCGAACTTGTCTTGTTTGCGGCCCCGTACTTTACCGTAACCTTGCCGGGTTCATCTTGCGGCAAAATAAGGATAACTGCGCCATCCCCGCTGCCTTCAAGAAGCTCTATTATTTCAGCTGCCCCTTCAGGAACGCTAGGCCTTAAGTCTTCAGGCAGGCGCGAATAGTCATTTTCAATTAGCCCCAAAGAAATCCTTGCGGCAGGCATTTGCCCCCTTGCAGCAAGCCCTTCAAAAAACACCCTGCCTTGCGCAAAAAGGGCACTAGCTTCCGCCGCCCTGCTTTCCGGAAAAGATATTGCGATAATGTAATGAAATCCTTCACTGTTGCCAAACGGAACAAGCTCGTTTGCGCGAGCAGGAATAAAAAGAGTAAGCGCGGTAAAAAAAAGGGAGCAAATTGCAAGGCGGAGCATAGTTGCAACAAAGGATACAGTATGCCGTGTTGCCCAAATTGTCAAGGACATGCCGCCCCACTTTATCCCGCCAGACCGCCCCATCCCTTCGCAGGCGGACAGGGTAAATCCTAATCTTACCTGTCTGCGCAAAGTAATAAATGAAGTTTTAGTATTTATGCAAAAAGCCTTGACCGTTAACGCTAAGGCGGAACAAGTAGTGACAGCAAAGAAAGGGATTTTTGCCTTGCTAACACGCTAACAGCTAAAGGCTATTAACTCCTGCTAACTTGTGCTATACTCAAATTATGAGTGACTTTGTCCATCTTCATGTGCATTCTGACTATTCGCTTCTTGACGGGGCGGCAAAAATTACGCAACTTGTCTCACGTGCCAAGGAGCTAGGCATGAAGGCTCTTGCCCTTACTGACCACGGTAATATGTTCGGCTCCCTTCGCTTTGAAAGACTTTGCCACAAGGAAGGCATTAACCCGCTTGTAGGCTGCGAAGTTTACGTAGCGCGAAGCAGCCGCCACGAAAAGGCGAGCGCGGCTCCTGGAAACAAGAACTATCACCTTATTTTGATTGCCAAAAATGTTGAAGGCTATAAAAACCTTTGCATGCTTACAAGCCGCGCCTACACCGAAGGCTTGTATTACAAGCCGCGCGTGGACGAAGAACTCTTGCGCATGTATTCGGGAGGTCTTATTTGCCTTTCATCCTGCCTTGCGGGCCAAATTCCGCAGCTACTTCTTGCAGGAAAAACTGAAGAAGCTGAAAGGGCAGCGCTAAGGCATGAAGAAATTTTTGGCAAGGGGAATTACTACATTGAGCTACAAGACCACGGCCTTGAAGAGCAGCGCCGCGCGGCGCCGATGCTAATCACCCTTGCCCAAAAACTTGGTATTCCGATGGTTGTTACAAACGACATTCACTATTGCCTAAAGGAGGATGCCGCCGCGCAGGATGTGCTTATGTGCGTAGGTACAAAGTCCTTACGCGAAGACCAAAACCGAATGCGCTTTAAGGGAAGCGAGTTTTACATGAAAAGCCCGGATGAAATGGCCAAGCTTTTCCCTGAATATCCTGAAATGATGGAAAACACTGTAAAAATTGCTTCCATGTGCGACTTGCACATTCCTCAGTATAAGACAGAAGATCTCAAAAGTTGCCTTCCTGTGTATCAAATACCCAGTGGATTTGAAAGCCAGGACGACTACGTGCGCCATCTTGTATACGAAGGCTTAAAGAAGAGATACGGAACAGTTACTGACGAAATAAGAGAGCGCGCGGAATACGAAATGCGCACAATTTTCAGCATGGGCTTTTCAGGCTACTTTTTAATTGTTTGGGACTTTATAAAGTGGGCAAAGACGCACGACATCCCTGTAGGGCCAGGTCGCGGGTCTGGCGCGGGCTCCCTTGTAGCTTACGCAATGGAGATAACGGACATTGACCCATTCCGCTTTAAGCTAATCTTTGAGCGCTTCCTTAACCCAGAACGCATAAGCATGCCTGACTTTGACATAGACATTTGCTATGAAGGTCGCCAGGACGTAATTGAATACACGCGTCAAAAGTATGGTGATGAGCAAGTAGGGCACATTGTAACATTCGGTACACTAAAGGCTAAGGCTGTAATTACTGACGTGGGCCGCGTCTTGAACATTCCTTTGAACGAAGTGAACATGCTAAAAAAGTACATTCCTGACGCGCCTGGCACAAAGCTTATTGATGCCTTCACGCCGCCTGATGCTGAGCATCCCGAAAACGGCGGGCTGATTCCTTTCCGCGATGATCCGCAATACGGCGGCAAGTACAATGAGCTTTTTGACTTGGCCTTTAAGCTTGAAGACTCAAGCCGAAATGTTTCACTTCACGCCTCTGGCATTGTAATAGGAAGAAGCGCCCTTCCTGAATGGGCACCTGTCTATAAGGATGCAAAAACGGGAAAGGCTGCCGTTCAATACACAATGGACATTATAGAGCCCTGCGGCCTTGTAAAGATGGACTACCTCGGCTTAAAGACACTTACCCTCATCAAGCATGCCGAAAAGCTTATACGCAGGCGGCCGGGCTATTCTGATTTCCGTGCTGACAATGTGCCAGAAGATGACAAAAAGACATTTGACCTTTTTTGCTCCGGGCAAAGCGCAGCTGTCTTCCAGTTTGAAAGCCCCGGTATGCAAAAGGTTCTTAGGCAAGCGCAGCCGCGCTGCATAGAGGAGCTTGTGGCGTTGAATGCTCTGTTTAGACCGGGTCCGATGGACTACATTCCTCAATATATAGAAGGAAAATTCCATCCTGAAAAAATCCGCTACCCACATCCCTGCCTAAAGGACATTCTGGAAGAAACCTACGGCGTTATGGTTTACCAAGAGCAGGTTATGCAAGTGGCGCAGCGCATTGCAGGCTTTTCCTTGGGCGAGGCGGACATACTGCGCCGCGCAATGGGAAAAAAGAAAAAGGAAGTGCTTTTACAAAAAGAAAAGGAGTTTGTTGAAGGCGCTGTAAAAAACGGCTTTGACGAGGCGACCGCAGCCAAGATTTTTGAAATAATGATACCCTTTGCGGGCTACGGCTTTAATAAAAGCCACGCTGCCGCCTACTCCGTTTTGGCATACAGGACAGCTTACCTAAAGGCTAACTTTACGGCTGAGTTTATTGCTGCAAACCTCACAAATGAAATAAACAACTCCGACAAGCTGCCTGAATACATTGCTGAAGGCCGCTCAATGGGAATAGAGATTGACC
>CAYYCW010000041.1:0-10956 GCA_964470435.1 uncultured Treponemataceae bacterium | reverse complement strand
CTTTTAGCAGACAATTTCTTCTTCCGGAATTTCAACGCCTGAAACTGCGG
The DNA here is from genome assembly GCA_964470435.1 of uncultured Treponemataceae bacterium. Classification (GTDB taxonomy): domain Bacteria; phylum Spirochaetota; class Spirochaetia; order Treponematales; family Treponemataceae; genus Avitreponema. Next base: position 10,906 of record CAYYCW010000041.1, on the reverse strand, counting down.
AAAGCTGCCTTAAAGTCTCTTCTATTGAAGTGCCTTCATGCACTTCCTGTGTAAGAAAATCCTCTATCGCCCCGTGCGAATCGATGGCGGCATCAATTTCAGGATTCGTCCCCTTTTGGTAGGCGCCGACGTTTATCATGTCCTCCTGCTCGGAATAGACAGCCATGAGCTTCCTCACCTTCGCCTCAGCCGCCTGCATATTTTTGCTTGAAACCCGCTTTGAAAGCCTTGAAATGCTTGCAAGCACGTCAATAGCAGGATAATGGTAGCGCTGGGCAAGGCGGCGGCTTAAAACAATATGACCGTCCAATATGCTGCGCACCGCATCTGATATTGGTTCATCCATATCATCGCCATCAACAAGGACAGTGTAGAAGGCAGTAATGGAACCATTCTCTGAAGAGCCTGATCGCTCCAAAAGCTGCGGAAGCGTTTCAAAGACAGAAGGCGGGTATCCCCGTTGAGCAGGCTTATCTCCCCTTGCAAGGGAAATTTCGCGCTGGGCCTTAGCAAACCGCGTAACGGAATCAAACATCAGCATTACATTCATGCCACAATCGCGGAAATATTCGGCAATAGCCGTTGCAGTATATGCCCCACGCAAGCGCATGAGCGGGCTTTGGTCCGAAGTAGCAGAAACAACCACAGACCTTGCAAGGCCTTCCTCTCCTAAGTCCCTATTAATAAAGTCGAGCACTTCCCTGCCGCGCTCGCCAATAAGGGCTATGACGTTCACGTCAGCAGAAGTGTTTCGGGCAATCATTCCAAGAAGCGTAGACTTGCCTACGCCAGAACCTGAAAAAATACCAAGCCTCTGTCCGCACCCTACTGCAAGTAGGGAATCAATAGCCTTAATGCCTGTAACCATGCGTTTTTCAATCGGGCGGCGCGTCATTGGATCAGGGGGAGATGCTATTGCAGGATAGCGCTGCGGGGAAAAGACATCGCCCTTTCCGTCCGCCGCGCGACCAAGCCCATCAAGAACACGGCCCAACAGATGCTTGCCTGTTGGCACAGAAAGGCCTTCTCCAATAGAGATAACCTTGCAGCCAATTTCAATTCCCTCTGTGCTTGTAAATGGCATCATCTGCACTGTGCGCCCGTTAAGACCTATAACCTCAGCAAGTACGCAACGCTCGCCGCCAAAGCACTCTAACGCACTACCTTCCATACCCGCTGTGTTTGAAGGAAAAAGCATTATGCGGCATAGCCCGCCTACTGCAGCGCGAGGTCCTAAACTTTCGATAAGCATTCCCGACACACGCGTTACAGTGCCTGTAAATTTAACAGGATCTGCCTGGCGTACAGTTTCAGTGTACTTGTCTAAAACGGAAATCATTAATGTTCTAACTTGCATTAAGAAGGTGCTATGCGCCGCCTTGACCTTAAAGGCGAAACTTCAAGCACTTTTTCTTCAAGTTCATCAAGCTGGCTCATAATGCGAGCATCAATTTCCCCAAAATCGGTTTCCACAATACAACCGCCTGGATCAACTGATGAATCCTCTGCAACAGAAAGGCCTTCCGCATTTTCAACTGCAGCAATAAAATCCTTTATGTGCGACGACACAAAAGCTTGATCTTTTAAATTTACCCTTAACGTAACAGAGCCTTTTCCTTTAAGCTTGCGCAAAGCTTGAACAACGTTTGCAGCGACTACGGTTTTGCTGTTTTCAGAAATAACTTTAACCACCTTGCGCGTCATTAAAAGTACAAGGTCTACAATTTGCTGCTCAGTTTCATCAAGTATTTTTTGTCGCCTTTCCATAACGCCTTCAAGCATTGCATGCAGACGGTCAATCAGGCGAGAAACCTCTTCCTTACCGCTTTCAAAGCCAGCTTCCTTTCCTTCAGCAAATCCTGCCTCGTACCCCTCACTTTTTTGCGCCTCCATTCCGCTGCGCGCTTCTTCTTGCATTTGCTCTGCAGCTTGCTTTGCAGCAGCTTCAATTTCGGCAGCTTCATCCTTTGCCTTTTGAAGAGCAGCTTGAGCTTCATTTGTTTTGCGGCGCACTTCCTCAAAGGCTGCAACGTCCGCTTCCCTTAAAATGCGGTCAGCTTCATCCTTTGCAGCGGCGAGCATTTCCTCTTTTTCGCGCTCAAAATCAGCTTGCCACTTTTCAGCTTCAAGGCGCAAGTCTTCAACTGTAGGACCTTCAAATACAGGGTCAGCCTCTATGACTTCGGGCTCTTCTTCTTCAGGAGCAAAAGATTCTGAAAGCTCAAGAAAAACCCTTACATCGGAAGGCACAATTTCGTTTGGATGAAAAATTACTTTAGGCATTTTAATCCTCAAAAGTTGATTTATACTACAAGCTCATCTTCACCAGAGCGCGCAATGACAATTTCGCCCGTATCCTCAAGGTGGCGAATAATGGAAACAATCTTTTGCTGAGATTCTTCAACATCTTTCAAGCGGATAGGTCCCATGTATTCCATATCTTCCTTAAGCATTGCAGAGGCGCGCTTGGACATGTTCTTAAAGATTTTATCCTGAACTTCCGTGTCAACAGCCTTGAGCGCCTTAGCAAGCTCCTGAGTGTCAACTTCACGCAGCACCTTTTGAATTGCGCGGTCGTCAAGCATGACAATATCCTCAAAGACAAACATGCGCTTCTTGATTTCTTCTGCAAGGTCGGGATCTTCCTCTTCCAAAGCCTCAATGATTGACTTCTCGGAAGAGCGATCAACAAGGTTTAGAATTTCTACAATGCTTTCCACACCGCCTGCTGTAGCGTAGTCTTCACTAGAAAGCGTAGAAAGCTTTTTCTCAAGGACGCGCTCAACCTCGCGCAAAACGTCAGGAGAGGTTCTGTCCATTGTAGCTATGCGCTTGGCTACATTGCTTTGAATTTCATCAGGCAAGCTCTGCAAAATTACAGCAGCCTTTACAGGCTCAAGATAGGCTAAAATCAGAGCGATTGTCTGCGGATATTCCTGCTGAATAAAGTTTAAAAGATGCGAGGGGTCAGTGCGCCTAATAAAGTCAAACGGGCGCACTTGGAGGGAGCTTGTAAGGCGGTTTATAATATCAACCGCCTTTTGGCTTCCAAGTGACTTTTCCAATACATCCCGAGCGTAGTCAATGCCGCCCATGGTTATGAAGTTTTGGGCAACCATCAAGTCCTGGAACTCCTGTAAGACAGCGTCCTTGAACTCAGGCTCAATGGTTTCAAGCCTTGCAATTTCAAATGTCAGCGTTTCAATTTCATCCTCACGCAAGTGCTTAAAAACTTCAGCGGAAATTTCAGAGCCAAGCGACACAATAAAGATTGCTGCCTTTTGCTTTCCAGAAAGGGCGCGAATATCCTTGGCCTTTTTTAAGGACCTAAAGTCCTTGTGCGCTTCTTGGCGCGTAACTGCACTGTTAACTGCCACAGACTATTCCTCCATAAGCCATGTTCTAATCAAAAGCGCAACATTTTCAGGATGCTCTCGCGCCATGTTGACAGCGTTTTCCTGAAGCTCCATGCGCCGCCGCTCTTCAACAGACATAGAAACCTCCATGCCTGCGTTTTCAGCCTCTAGAATGCTGCGATCCCGCTCAAGCTGGTACTGGCGCATTCTTTCTTCTTCCGCACGCCTCCTTCTGCGCTCAAGCTCGCGCGTGATAAGGCGGTACATTATAAAGATGAACAAAAGCGCAGCAACAGCAAGAAGCGCTATAAGTATTGTATATTGAGTTTGAAGGCGCCTCATGTAGTCAAGGTCTTCCCTTTCAAACTCAAGGCTCCTGTCAAACTGGATGTTAAGCACGCTCACCGAATCACCGCGCATGGCATCATAGCCTATCGCATCTTGCACAATCCTTGTCGCAGCCTGTATTTCCTCTGAAGAAAGAGGAGTGTATTCCCTTTGGATAGAGCCGTTTACAACGATGAGCCTGCCGTCAGCATCGCGCGACCTAGCCCAGCTTCCGTCAATGTTTACAGAAACTGTGCGCCTTCCCATTGAGGGGCTAACCACCTCTGAGGTATCCCTTTGCCCTACAAGCTCATTCTTCTTTACAATGGATTGCTCCGTAAGCCCGTACAAATTAGACATATCCCTATAGGCAGGTGCAGTCTGGCCTTCAACGCCTTCTGGTCCTTCAGGATTAAATCCCGTGCCCTGCCATCTTGTTGTAGCGGTTTCAGAAGAAAGCGTAACGGATTCTACAATTTCAGAATCGTCATAAGGCGTATCCGGGTTATCCGCGCGGATTACAGTAGGAAGATAATCGCGCGTTTGCACAGACTTGTCAGACATGTCCATTTCAATCTTTACGTTAAGCTCCCTAACGCGGTCCGCGCCGTAAATTTGCTGCAAGGCGTTAAGCACCTGCGCCCTGTACTCTGATTCAAGCTTGGCAATTAGTCTTTGTTCCTTTTCAATACGCGTAAGCCTGTCAAAGTCAGCCATGCTGCTAAAATCGCTTATAAGCTGGCCTGTGTTGTCTGAAATTTCAATATTTTCATCAGGAATGCCGCCAACCGCAAGCTGGGCAATTCGCTTAATGCCTTCTATCTTTTTGCGGTTTGTGGTTATATCGCTTCCAACCTTTGGCGTGATTACAACGGCAACGGTAGTCGTGCGCACATCATCCTTAAAAAGGGTGTTCCTGTTGTCAGGTATATTGATGGCAACAGACGCGCTTTCAACGTCGTCAAGGTTTTGGATCATGCTGCGCACTTCTTCAGTTAGCGCGCGGCGCAAATTCACATTGCGCTCAAAGTCAGTTATTGTCCAGCGCTCCCTGTCAAAGATTGCCCAAGGGTCTATGCCAGAAGGAAGAAGATCCTCGCTTACCAAGATTGCTCGCATTCTCCTTGCGGTAGGCCCATCCTTAACGTAAAGAAACCCGTCCGCGCCTGTTGTAACACTTACATTCTCTTGGTTAAGCCTCATTATTATCCTGTCCCGCGCTGCTTCGTCGGTTACAGGGGTGTCAATCAGCTTTACAGCCCCCGAAGAAGAGGAGACAGAAAATAGAAACACAACGCCCACAACAGCTACAACAAGAACTGCTGCAAGGACTAGCTTCTGAACAATGCTCCACTTTCTCCAGAGATTTTTAATTTTTTCCTTAAATTTCTTAAACCATTCGTTCATGCTTCCCCTCCCGTTACAGAACGAAGCCTCTTAACACCTTTGCATTAAAAGGGATTCTATCACATAACGGCACAGAATAAAAGCGGTTTTGTCCGCTTTTAGCAAGCGTTACCGCCCGCCTGTAGTTATTTCAGACCAGCCGCGCACCATTCTGTCAATTACAGTTTGTGCAAGGCGCAGCGAAAGATTAGCGCGGCTCATGGCAATTGTAATGTCATGGGTGTCCACAGAGTCAGGATTAACTATCATTTGCTCTGCAAGACGCGCGGGCTGCATTTGGGCTGCATTCATTCTATCAAAAGCCCTTAAAAGCGTTTGCTCAAAGCTTGCGGTTTCAGGGCGGACAGCGTTGTCAATCATTTCAGAAGAGGATGTCATCCTTGAGCGAAAGGAATCTACCACTGGCGGCTGAACAGTTACAGAACCTATGCTAACAGTTGAAGCAAAAACCGGAAAAGCCATTTACCTACCTCCCTATTTCCAGTGCGCGCATAAACATGTCTTTTGAACCTTGTATAACAGAAGCATTAGCCTCGTAAGCCCTTGAAGCTGAAATCAGGTCAACCATCTCTGTTACAATGTTCACGTTAGGATATTCTACATAGCCGGCCTTCGGTCCAGACTTAATAGCGTCAGGATGCGTTGGGTCATACACCAAGCGCATATCGGCATTATCCTTTTCTATGGCAAGGACGCGTACACCCGTTCCTACTCCCCTGTCAAGACCAGGAGGCGTAAAAGGCGTTCTCCAGTCCACGCCGTCAGAGCGCTGCGTTAAAATGACGCGGCTTCTCTTGAAAGCCCCGCCTTCTTGTGTCCTTGTAGTTGAAGCATTAGCAATGTTGTCCGCAATTACATCGCTGCGCAGGCGCTCAGCAGACAATCCCGTAGCTGCTATGTTGATGCTAGAAAAAAGACCCATTTAATTCTCCTAAAAAACTCTATTTATGCTAAAAGGTTTGCGACTTGGGCAAACTGAAAGCTTTGCATTTGCGTTAAAAGAACATAGTTCATTTGAATGCGCAAAAGCTCCATTGCCTCTTGCTCAGCGTCAACGTTGTTTCCGTTGGCGTTTGAAGTTGAAACATAGTCAAGAACGCGGCGCGGTTCAATGCTCTTGTAATCGATAAATTCATTCGACTTTATATGCCTGGGATGCGCAGTTGAAAGGGAAAAGGCCCCTTTTGCAGCCTTTTCAGAATCAAGGGCGCGCTTTAGCTCAGACTCAAAGTTGACCATTGTGCGCTTAAAACCTGGAACGCCCGCGTTCGCTAGATTGTTAGCGGAAACTGTATACCTAAGCGAGCTCACATCAAGCGCTCGGTGAATTAAATCCGTTGTTCGCTCAAAACTATTCATAAATACACCTCGCAGATATTTTCGGCATAAACTTAAAAAAAATTAAAGTTTGTCTAATATCCTTTTCTTCAATACCCCTTATATCAAAATATAAAAAATTTTTTAAGGCAGTTTACCCTATAATTTTGCGAAGATGAACCTCTCACTGTATAAGGAGCTTAGAGCTTAGACGTATGTGGCCGCGCAATCCCTTATAAAGGCAGGCGGCGATGAGGGCGTAGCCTTTAATCTTATTTAATGGTTTAATAAGAATAAGTTTAAGGAGAAAGAATGAAAAAGCGTTTTTTGTGCGCCGCCTTGGCGCTTGCCGTCTTTGCATCTTTTGTATGCGCTGAAGGGATAACTCTACTTAATGAGCAAGAAAGACCTTCCAAACAGCCGCCGCGTCCGCAAGAGATGCCCATCCACAATCCCACTCCGTATGCTGATAATGACTCCACTTCGCTTGACTCGATGCCTCCTGCCTTAATCCATTCATGGTACGTTGCGTTTAATTTAATGTTTCCAATTCAATGGCAACACTTTGACGCTGACATTCATGAACGGGATAACGACTGGATATGGGGATGGGGCGTTGGCTTAGACGCATCCTTATTTTTTACGCAGCGGATAGGCCTTCTCATGTCAGCAGACTTTTATTTTCCTCAAGATAGCATTAGCAATAGCGCAGGGATTAAAGCTTTGGACAAAGGCTGGAGCTTTTCGCTTTTTGCGGGGCCTTCCTTTGTTGCGGCAAAAAATGAGCGCATCCTTTTTGCCATTGCTCCCGGCGTGCACTTTGCCACCTTTAATAGCGCGCATAATTCCTATGCAATTTCGCGCACCATGTTTGGCCTAGGCGCAAGCGCGGAGCTGCACATCAACCTTCCAAGCAACTTTTTTATACGCGCAGGTCTTGAGGCAACTTATGACTTTCTAGGAATAGAGGAGCTTCGCTTGTACAGAAGTTCTTCGTCTAGCTACAACGGTTTCAATGCCTTGAATATTGTGCCGTCAATTGGAATTGGCATCTGGTAAGGCTTGTGCATGCAAGGAAGGGCTGACTAAATAACCTATTTAGCTTTCGCCTTTTTTTATATTGATAAAGATTTGAATAACTTATATCATTCATTTTTAATATGATTGCAAGTGCAAGCCACATTCGTGATGTAAGGATTATGGCTTCTATGCCACTCCTTTCCCCAACGGAAATGGAAAAAAATCTTCCTATTTCTGATGCCGCAGCCAATACAGTGCTAAGAGGCCGCAAGGAAATTCAAGCTATCCTTAGAAGAGAAGATGATCGCTTTCTTGTAATTGCAGGACCTTGCTCAATACACGACCCAGCGGCGGCTATTGACTACGCGCAGCGCCTGGCTGAATTAAGGGAAAAATACGCTGACAGAATGTGCATTATAATGCGCGTTTACTTTGAAAAACCTAGGACAACGTTGGGTTGGAGGGGGCTTATCCTTGATCCAGGCATTGACGGCACAGCGGATATTGCACGCGGGCTTCAATCTGCAAGGGAAATCCTTATCAAGGTAAACGAAGCTGGCATTCCCGCTGGCTCTGAAATGCTTGACCCGATTGTGCCTCAATACACTTCTGACTTAACAAGCTGGGCGTCCATTGGCGCGCGCACAACTGAAAGCCAGCCACACCGCGAGCTAGCCTCTGGGCTTTCAATGCCCGTGGGATTTAAGAACTCCACAGAAGGCGACATTCAAGCTGCGGTAAACGGTATTGTTTCTGCAAAGCAGCCGCACGCCTTTATAGGAATGACGCATGACGGCAAAATCAGCATTATGCGGACGCTTGGGAACCCGGATTGCCACCTTATTTTGCGCGGAGGCAAGAACGGGCCTAATTACAGCAGGGAATCTGTTTGCGAAGCTATTAGCTTGCTAAAGCAAGCGGGTATTCGCCCGTCTATTATTGTGGACTGCTCGCACGGCAATTCCCGCAAAATACCTGAAAATCAAGTAACGGTTTTGCATGAAACTATCCGTATTAGAAACAGCGCTGAATCTCCTATTCGCCAAATTTGCGGCTGCATGCTTGAAAGCAACATTGAAACAGGAAACCAAGAAATTCCTGCTGACCCCGCAGACCTCAAGTATGGGCTATCCATCACTGACCCTTGCTTGGGCTGGGACTTAACCGCAGACGCGCTTGCCCAAGCCTATGAGCTTATGGGAGAAGCTAATGGATAAAAAGAAAGTCTCCATTTACACTGATGGGGCTTGTTCAAGAAATCCAGGCTACGGCGGATGGGCTTTTATTGTGCTGAATGATAGCGAAATTTACGCTTCGCGTTCAGGGGCAGTAGAAAAAACTACAAACAACAGAATGGAGCTTACAGCTGCTATACAGGCGCTTACCTTTGTATATGGGGACAAAGAGCTTATGGAGAACAGCGAATCGATTACTGTATACACGGATTCGCAATATGTTAAGCGCGGCGCTACAGAATGGCTTTACTTGTGGAAAGAAAGAAGATGGAGAAATTCTGACAGGGAACCCGTTAAAAACAGAGGGATGTGGGAAAAGCTTGATGCGCTGATTCAGATCATGCCGATTAGATGGGTATGGGTGAGAGGACATGCTGGCAATGAATATAACGAAATATGCGACAAGCTTACTAAAGACGCGGTTGCCGCCCTTGCCAAGCGCCTTGAAGCAGAGGGGCGGGAAAGAGAAGAATAGGCAGCTCTTTTAGCTAAGGTTCATGCCGCTTAAAATACCTTTAAGCGCTGAAAGCTCTTCTGCAGTTAGGGTTATGCCCTTTCCCATTTTTGTGTGGTCAGGAGACCAGCTACGCAAGTCATACTTTGCTGGACGATCTCCCCATGAAACCATATTAAGCTCCATTTTCCATCCGCCTTTAGATGCTGAAAGCTCGCCAAAGTGTTCTTTTATCTCAAATGTAAACTCGTCCGCCATTGTTATCTCCCACTGTTGCTGTTTTGTTTTCTACATTATTTATATCGATTTTTTGCTTTTGTGGCTCAAAAATTCGCAAAAAAAGACTAAAGTAAGCTGTTAAAACCCGTAAGCGTTCCAGCGGTATAATGCTACAATTCCTGCAATAATAACTGCAACGCCTGCAAGCCGCACAAAAAGGGAGCCAATCTTAAACGGAAAAATGAAAAGCACTAAGGCTAGGGCAATTAGCAAAAGGGATTCAAGCACATAGCCGCGAATAGGAAGGCCTATGGCGCGCAAGTCGCGGATAACAAGGAACTCCATAGCCGCTGAAGCGATCATTTCTATTCCAAGAAGATAAAGCATGACTGTCCAAACGGCGCCAGCAATAAAAAGGGGGAGGAAAACAGCAACTAAGCCCACTGCAATTCCTAGGACGCTGCGCATTAAAAGCATTTTTCTTAATCTTGGGTCCGCAATTTCCGGCCTCACAGAAAAGAGGGTGACAAAGCCTTCAAGGATTACAGCAATTCCAATGAGAATCCAAAAAATTTCTATAAATCGCGTAGGCGAAATAAGCATTGCAAGCCCAATTAAAAGCATTACAATACCGCCAAACAAGAGTGTGCTTTCTTTTGAAACGCACATTTTATTCCCCTATTATTTTTACAAGAACTCGCTTTTTGCGCTTGCCGTCAAACTCGCCGTAAAAAATTTGCTCCCACGGGCCAAAGTGGAGCCGCCCTTCTGTAATAGCTACAACAACTTCCCTACCCATAACTTGGCGCTTCATGTGCGCATCGGCGTTTGTCTCTCCTCTGTTGTGCCTATAAGAAGAAACAGGCTCATGCGGAGCAAGCTTTTCAAGCCAAAGGTCAAAGTCGTGGTGAAGCCCCGCCTCATCATCATTTATAAAGACGCTTGCGGTTATGTGCATTGCGTTTACAAGGCATAAGCCCTCCTTAACGCCTGACTCGCGCACAAGCTCTTCCACCGTAGGCGTTATATTGATAAATTCCCGCTCATTTTTAGTGCAAAACCACAGCTCGCGTGCAAGAGATTTCACCTTAACTTACCTCCATCCTAACTTTAAGACTATAGAGGTTTAACCCTTTTTTCAATATAAGCTCCCGCCTTTTTTTGTGAAAAGCTAGAAGCAAAAGCTCTGAGGCAGAACAAGCAGACTTCGCATCCAGACTGCTCCTTGCTTTACATCACAGCTCTAAACTCTGAACGGGCGACGCCCTCTTCTTGCCCCACCCTAGCTATAAGCTCTAAATTCACCTTCCCGAAGGGGAATAAAGGTAGCGGAAAAAGTCCATGTCTGTGCTTAGCACCTTTTCAAAGTTAGGCAGGGTACCGCGGTAAGCTTCTATGCTTTTCCAAAATCGGAAAAACTCAGGGTCCCTGCTGTAGGAGTCAGAGTAGATGCGCGCGGCTTCAGCATCAGCCTCACCCCGTATTGATTCGGACTCGCTGTAGGCGCTAGAGAGGAGGCGCATCTTTTCGTTTTCCATCCTTCCTTCCCAAACCGCCTTGCGGCCCTCGCC
>CAYYCW010000040.1:0-10985 GCA_964470435.1 uncultured Treponemataceae bacterium | reverse complement strand
GCAACCCGGATTTGAACCGGGGACCTCAAGTCCCCCAGACTTGCACGCTAACCAACTGCGCTATTGCCCGGCTGAAACAGCTTGCCTGCTACAGCCGAATAATAGCAAGAATTGGCTGCAAGGTCAACGCATGTCAAAGTAAAATCTGCGTATATAGCGTATTCGCCTATTGGCGTCTTGCCAAAAGTTGCTTAAAGGATAGTTTTGCGTAAGCGTTTCGTAAGCGGAAAGCGCTTTTCTAATATCGCGATTGTCTCCATCTGCCTCGTACGCTTGTCCTAAAAGAAAAAGAGCTTCATCGCCATCTGCAGCTTCTAGCGCTGCAAGGGCTTGGGCAATTTCTCCTTGTTCTATCATTTCCCTAATTGCTGAAAGACTTGATGTGTATGCAGGATCTAAGGCCAACTCTTCGCTTTCAGCAATAAAAGGTTCTTGCAAAAATTCGCCTTCCTGTCCTTCTTCTTGCGGCAAGTTAGAAGCGCTAGGTACTACGCTTGCTTCAGCTGGGCTTGGCACGCCAGGCAAAGCCGAAACAGGTGGCTCTTGCCTTGCAGAGCTCACCCTTGAGTTAGAGGTTTCGGCGGCTGGCGCTTGTGGCCCAATTCTAAGACCGGGATAATCGGGCGCGCGTACAATGCTTGGCTGCAATGAGGATTGCGCTGAGGTGTTAGGCGTAGCGGGCTCAACTTCCACAGATAGGGCATCCGCGATGTAGCTTCCTGTCAAGACATCAAACCTTGAAAAGTCAAGTATATAAGAGCCAGGACGCACGCTGCGGAATACAAAGATTGTGTCTCGGTCTTCAATGCGCCTGGAAGCAAATGCCATGCCGCCTGCCGCGCCCTCGCGAAAGCCTGAAAACACCCAGCCCTGACCTGGATACCATACTTCAAGGTTTTGCCCTGCAGCAAGGGAAGCAAGGCGGGAAGGTTCCTGAGACGGATCTTGTTCTTCTGCAAGATTAGGTTCTGGTGCTACAGAAGGCGTTTCGGATGCAGCAACCTCTTCTGCGGGAGCGGGAGGCGCGGTTCTCTCCTCTCTTTGGGGCAAAGCAGGTGGCTGCACTTGGGGTGAAGGCCTCTCTGCTGGAGGCACAGTTTCGCTAGCAGCAGCTACTTCTGGCTGTGCTGGTCTCCTTGAAGGCATAGTGGGCTGCGGAGGTGCGGCTCTTTCCTCTCTTTGGGTTAAAGCAGGCAGTTGCCTTTGGGGTGAAGGCCTCTCTGCGGGACGTGCAGCTCTTTCCGCTCTTTGCGATACATCAGGGGCAGGCACAGGAGGCAGTGGCAAAACTAGCCGCTCTCTTTCCTGAACAGCTTCGCTAGCAGCAGCTACTTCTGGCTGCGCCGGTGTTCTTGGAGGAATAGCCGGTTCTGGGCGCGCAGTTGGTATAGCTGTTCTTTGGTGCGGCGTAGTTTCCTCCCTTGCTTGCTGCTGTTCAAAAGCAGGTTCAGCAGGCGCTGGGCGCTCACGTTGGCGAGGAGGCCTTCTTCTATAAGGAGCAGATTGGCGCGGGCGGGTAGTCGCCGGTCGATCTACTCTTCTGCGTGTAGCTCTGGTTTGCTGTGGAGCTTTCGCTCTTTCTTCTGCTTCTTCTACGGTTTTTGTAACATCTGCCGTTTCTTCTGCAGAAGAAATCTCAGTTTCCTCTGGTGCTGACTGGACAGAAGAGCAAGAAAAAAGAAAAAAAACAACTACAATAAGCAAAAAAATGTTTTTCAAGGGATTGCCTCCAAAAGGCGTTTAACTTTTTCTTCTCCTTTAAGGCGAAGATCGTTTAAATCATTTTCAGACAAGGGAATAAACCAGCGGGCAGCTTCTTCATCGCTCCAAAATGGCTTAGGCTCCCTTGAAAGCTGAATGTCAGGAAGTTGCAAGGGCTCATCAGGAAAGAAAAAATCCTCAAGCGGAATAGCGCTTTCCTCTATTTTTGAATAAGGGCGGACAATAAACACAAAAATCAGGCATATTACAATAAGCGCTGCAAGCAATATTAGCAGCACACTGCGTTTGCGAAAAAAATTAAAAGCTTTTTCCTTATCAATCATTGTTGTTTGCCTAACCTTGCTATTGCAGCACTTCCCACCTGCATGATAAAAGCTCTAGAGCGTTTTAGCGCCACGCTGTATAACGTGGGGCGGAAGCACAACGCCATCTTCGGGCGGCACATTCTCTTCTTCAAAGCTGTCCTCCTCCGCCAAATCGCTTTCAATAGAATAGTCTATATCGTTTTCAAGCCTAATGGCAACAAGTTGCGTTACACCTGATTCTTCCATAGTAATGCCTAGCATTGTGCCTGCACCCATCATTGTCTTTTTGTTGTGCGTAATTACAATATACTGGCTGACGTTGGCAAACTCGCGGAGCATGCTTACAAAGCGTGAGACATTTTGGTCGTCAAGGGCGGCATCAATTTCGTCCAAAAGGCAAAAAGGAGACGGTTTCACCATATACGTGGCAAAAAGAAGGGCAACAGCTGTCATTGACTTTTCGCCACCCGAAAGGAGGCTAATGTTTTCAAGCTTTTTGCCAGGCGGCTGAGCAAAAATTTCAATGCCCGATTCTAATACGTTTTCAGGATTGATAAGCTTAAGCTCCGCGCGGCCGCCGCCAAAAAGCCGGCGGAACATATTGTGAAAATTCCGCTTTATTTTGTTGTAAGAATCAATAAAAAGCTCAGAAGCTTCTGCGCGTATTTCTTCTGTAATAATTACAAGGTCTTCCTTTGCTTTCCTTAAATCCTCAAGCTGCCCTGAAAGAAACAAAAAGCGCTCCTGTGCGTCTTCAAACTGGTCAGGTGCTTGCAAGTTTACGCTGCCTAATCTTTTAAGCCCTTCCCGCGCAGCGTTAAGCCTTTCGCGCAATTCAGAAGGCTCTGCATTTAAGGCTTCCATGCGCTCTGTAAATTCGTCAAGATCGCGGGAATACCTTTCACGGAAGTTTTCTCGCACATTGCGAATTTCGTTTTCAGAGACACTCACATCAGTGTGCAGCTTTTCCATCAAGCTTTGCTCTTTGGAAAGCGCCTCGCTAAGCTCCCTTAGGCTTGCTTGCTTTCCCGAAACATTGCTAGAGCTTGCTTCTATTTCGCTATTTAGGCCTGCTATCTCTTCTGCAAGGCATGCTCCGTTGCGCTCAATTTCTGCAAGTTCGGCTTCCACATCTTCAATTTGCGCGGCAATTTCTTCCAAGTTCTTTTTGCTTGAATAAATTTCGTTTTCAAGAAATTTAAGCTGAGCTTCTTGCGAGGCAATTTCCCTGCGTATAAGCCTTGCTTGCTCTTCCGCCGCGCGGCTTTGGGCTTCCATTTGCACGCGGCTAAGGCGCAAGTCTTCTAGCGTAGATCTGTAGCCTTCAGCTTTCTTTGAAAGGTCGCGCGCCTCTTCTTTTAGCTCGGCAATTAAAGCCCTTTTTTCCGCGCATAGATTTCGCGCTTGCAAGATTTCAGCGTCAACGATTCTCTTTTTTGCGATAATGCCTTCAGGAGAAAGAAACTCATCCAAAAAGTCGGGATAGGCTTCCTTTAAGCTTTCGATTGCCGTATCAAGCTGCGAGACCAGGCTTTCCAGTTCTGAAAAAGCCTTAACAGCAATAGAAGAAAGGCGAGGCAGATCCTGCGGGAGCGGGCTTTGCTCAAGGGCTGCAAAAATGCTTGCCTTTCCTTCAACAAGCGTCTTAATGCGCCCCGCAACGCTTGCTAACTCTTCTTCCGCGCGCAAGTGCCTTGCAGCCGAATAGCCTGACTCCTTTAGGCGCAAGTCAAGTTGCGCTGCAATTTCTTCTGCAAGGGACTGAATGTCAGGCGCGCGTTCAGCTTGTTCGCTTTCAATGGCCGCAATTTCGCTTTCAAGGCGCAAGGATTCCTCCTCGCTTGCTGCAATGCGGGATAAAGCCGCATTTACAGAATCCTCAAAAGAAGCAATGTTGATTTCGGTTTCTTCAAGCTGGCGGGAAAAACTGCGCACAAGAGCGTCTTGCTCTGCGGCATCTTCTTGCAAGTCAGCAACGCGCTCGGATAAGCCCGCTTCCCTAGCTTCAAGCTGCGAAAGCTTAAGCTTAAGTTCGCTCTTTCGGCCTGCAAGATGGCGGGAAAGCTCCATCTTTCCGTTTTTGGAAGCTTGGAGGTCTGCAATTTCTATCATTAAAGAATTCATGCGCTCTTGCATAGTGTTTACGCGGCTCATGTTCTCTTCCAGGAATGCTTCAATCCCGCATATTTCTTCTTTTAGCCCGTCTCTCCTTTTACGGCTTGCCTCAAGGCCTTCCGCACGGAGATTCTTGTCCCTCACCAAGTTTTTAAGGCGCAAAAGGCTTATATCAAGCTCTGTTTCAAATTCTTCTGTTTTGAGCTTACGGAACTTATCGGTTTCTTCTGCTTGTTTTTTTAGCGAATCATACTCGCGCCTAACCTCTTCAAGCACAATTTCGCTTTGCTTCATGTAGTTTTCAGTGCGCTCAAGGTCGCGCTCGGCAGCCGCGCGGCGCGCCTTAAAGCGCGTAATGCCCGCAGCTTCTTCAAAAAGATAGCGCCTTTCGTCAGGGCGGCTTGAAAGGATTTGGTCAATCTTTCCCTGCTCCATAACAGAATACGCCGCCTTGCCAACGCCCGTGTCCCAAAAAAGCTCGCGTATGTCTTTTAGCTTTGCGGGCTGCCCGTTAATAAAGTATTCGCTTTCGCCTGAGCGGTAAAGACGGCGCTTTATTGCAACTTCAGCAAAGTCCAAGTCAAGAAGCTTGCTTTCATTGGATATGGTAAGCGTAACTTCAGCTACGTTTAAGGGCTTTCTTTTTTCAGTGCCTGCAAAGATGACGTTTTCCATCTTTTCAGCGCGCAAAGCCTTTGCTCCCTGCTCGCCTATAACCCACTTGATAGCGTCAACAACATTGCTTTTTCCGCAGCCGTTAGGCCCCAAAAGCGCTGTTATGCCGTCTGCAAACTCAATTCGCGTGCGATCGGCAAAGGACTTAAAGCCAAAAATTTCAAGACTTTTTAAGAACAAAGGAACCTCTATTTATATAAGTGATTTGAATGATAACGCATTTTAACGCCTTCTTCAATTCTTTGGTGCCGCGCGTCCTACGCCCCGTATGTCCGTATAATGCTTTCCGCAACAACCTTTTTACGCAAGCAGCGATCCATAGCCTCTTTTTCTATATAGCGATGCGCTTCAGGCTCGCCCATGCCGCGCTTTTGCATAAGCAAAAACTTAGCCCTGTTTACAAGCCGTATTTCTTCCATCTTTTCTTCAAGGCGCACTGTCTTTTCTGTAAGCGTCCTTATCTTTCTTTGCACAGCGCAAGCGGTTTTCATTATCATATAGAAGAGAAACCTATCAACAGGCTTTGAAAGGGAAATAACGCCGTGCTCTTCAACCTTTGCAGAAATTTCATCAAAAAGGGCGGCTGCAACAAGCAAAATCACCGTACTAGGAAGCTGGGCAAAGTCAATAGCCGCTTCAGTTTCAAGGCTGCCGCCTGAATCAACAATTATAATGTCAGGCGGAAGATCAGCTGTCATGCGGCGGGCTTCTTGCGCGTCTTCAATAAACACAACGGGAGAAAAAACGTCAGAGGGGAGCATTTCTGCAATCATTTTGGCAAGCTTTTTTTCAGCTGTTATAACTAAAACTGAATAAACAGGATGCAGCCTTGCCACAACCTTTTTAATTAGCTTCATTTATAGCCCTGTGCAATTAAAAAAAGGATTTAGCGCACGCTAATGCTGAGCTTTTTGCTTAGCGTAAGCTTCCATAAAAGATTGAGGTATAATAGCTTTTACAAAGTCGCTTGCAGAAGCCAGCGCAAAAGCTTCATCAAAGGAGGCGGGAAGCTCTTTTAGGCTTTCCGCGCTTTCCTTTTGCGGCGGAATGGCGGCGTCCATAATGCCTTCAAGGGCAGCGTAAAGCAAAAGCGCAAACGCTGTGTAAGGATTCGCTTGCGGGTCAGGGGAGCGCACTTCAACGCGGCGAATGTTCCCGTTTGTTGCAGGCAAGCGGATAAGGGCCGCGCGGTTTCCCTCTCCCCAGTTTGCGTATTTCGGTGTTTTGTAGCCGCCAAGCCTTTTGTAAGAGGCGGGCGTTGGATTTAGAAAAAGTGTTATTTCCCTTATTCTTCGCAAAACGCCCGCCGTGATGTGCGGGATAAGGTCATTGTCCGCGGCGGAACCTATATTGCTTGCAGAAATATTAATATGAAAGCCGCTTCCGCTCATGTCTTTAAGGGGCTTTGGAGAAAAGTCAGCGTGAACGCCATTCGCCGCCGCAATGGAGCGTACTGCCCACTTAAAGGCTGCGCAGTTGTCAGCGGCGGCAAGCGCATCGCTGTGGAGAAAGTCAATTTCGTTTTGACCAGGCCCTTCCTCATGGTGCGAGGCTTCAGGCGTTATTCCCATGTCGCTTAAGGCAAAGCAAATGTTTCGCCGTATGTTTTCGCCCTTGTCGTCAGGGGAAATGTCCATGTATCCTGCAAAGTCAATGGGCTCAAGCGTGGGAAGCCCTTTTTCGTCCAGCTTAAAAAGATAAAACTCAATCTCGCTACCAAAGCTAATTTCATAGCCCGCGTCTGCCGCCTTCTGCACAGCCTTTTTTAGAATATGGCGGCAATCCTTTTCGTAAAGCGCGCCTCCCGCATGGCGAATGTCGCAATACATACGAACAACCCGCCCGTCAGAGGGCCGCCATGGCAGCACAGCAATCGTAGAGGGGTCAGGGTGAAGGAACATGTCAGACCTTTCAGGCTGCTCAAAGCCGCGTATGGCGCTTGCGTCAAAGGAAATGCCATGCTCAAAGGCTTCAAGGAGGTTTTCAGGCATAATTGAAACGTTTTTTTGCACGCCAAGCGCGTCAAAAAAGGCAAGACGAATAAACTTTATGTCCTCCTCGCTTACAAAATCCATAACCTCATCTTGAGTGTAAAGCATTGAATCCCCCTAGCGCTAAAATTTATATAGATGAAAAAGCCTTCCGTCAAGGTTGGTGTAGCTGGTAGCTTGCGGCCTTTAGCATTAGGGCTGAGCAAGGAGCGTTCTTAATAGAGAACTCTACTTGTTAATCCCCATGATAAGAGCTAAGAGCTAAATCACCCGCCTTGACTTTAAGCGCTGTCTTGTGCTAGCCTTTGCAAAAATTATTGTTATTAAGGAAGTGTTTTCCTATGGATTTTATTCCGCTTTTACAGGCAGAATCAGGGCAGGGCGGCGGCTTTATGACAATCGTCATGTTCGCCCTCATCTTTGTGATTTTCTACTTTTTCATCATACGCCCGCAAAACAAAAAGCAAAAAGAAACAGAAAAAATGATTAACGCAATTAAAAAGGGCGACAAGGTTATAACCATCGGCGGAATGCACGGCGAGATTTCCGCTGTGCGCGAAAAGACCTTTGTGTTAAAGGTTGAGGATGGCTCCAAGATTGAGTTTAACCGCGCGGCGATTTCCGCCGTTGTAAATCCGAATGCGGCAGCGGAAAGTCCCGCCAAGCCGGAAAAGGCAAAAAAAAGCATATTTGGCAAATTTGGCGCTGCAGAAGAAAAAAAAGAGGATGAAGCAGCATCTCCTGTAGATAAGGGCGAAGAGGACTCTAGCGATTCGGAGAAACAAGAATGACAGCTTTCTTCTATTATGATAGCGATAAAATACCGATAACAGCGCGTTTAACTTGGGGAAAAAATGAATAAGAGAAGCCGCCTAGCGCTAATCATTGTTGTGCTGGCCGTTTGTTTCGCCTTTTTGTGGCCGACCGCCAAATGGTACTTTTTTACGCCGCGCGAAGACCAGGCGGCAGCGTTAAGCTCAAGGGAGCGTATTAGGGATTATTCGCGCAGTATGGCTTCAAGCGATGTGCGCTCTTTAATGGAGAAGGCTGCCTCCTCGCCCCAAGAAGCGCTTTCGGAAGAATACCGCGCCATTGTAAGACAAGCGGAAAGGAGCTACAAGAGGGCTGGCAGGGACGTTCCTGCCGAGTGGACTGCTCCTGCGATTTTAGCAGCTTTTGCAAGCGAAAGCGAGGCTGTTGACGCGGTTGAATCAATTTACCGTGAAAATATATTGAGCTTGAAGCGCACTCAGGAGAACGCGGTAAAGCTTGGTCTTGACCTTTCAGGCGGCATGAGCTTTATCATCAAGGCTGACCTTGAAGCTGCCGCCGCTTCTTCCCCTGAGGCTGCCGCTGACATTCAAGGCTTTAGGAATAGTGCGATGCAGCAGTCAATGGAAACTGTTGCCGACCGCATAGACCGCTTTGGACTTTCGGAGCCTGTAATTAGGCGGCAGGGCGAAGACCGCATTTATATCGAAATTCCAGGAAGTGCTGACTCTGACAGGATTAACTCGATTATTTCAGGGCAGGGTATCCTTTCCTTTCATCTTGTAGATTCTGACGCTACATCAGCTTTTGATTCGTATTATGCGCAGCATCCCGCTACAACCTTTGACGCGGAATATAACCTTGCAGACCCTTCCATTATACCTGAAGACTGCGAAGTCGTGGGCGTTTACACGGAGGATTCTTACGGCATTGACGAGCGCATTGGCTTTCAGGCTATTAAAAAGGATGTGGCGCTTGAAGGCCGTCATATTGAAAGCGCCGAAGTTAGCCGCGACGAGCTTGGTCGTCCTACAGTTGTCTTTAGGCTTGACGCTGAGGGCACGGAGATTTTTAGGGTTTTCACTACTGAAAACCAGGGCCGCTCGCTGGCCATTGTTTCAGACGGTAGGATAAAATCCGTTGCCACAATCAATGAGCCAATACCTAGCGGCTCGGTGCAGATTTCAGGCTTTTCAGCAGAAGAAGCTGAAAACTTGCAAGTGGTCTTGCGCACAGCTTGGCTCAATGTTCCGCTTTCCCTTGAAAGCCAGCAAATAGTAGGCGCGAGCATGGGCGAGCGTGCCATAAGACAGGGCTTAAACGCGCTTGCAGGCGGCTTGGGCGCCGTTGTGCTTTTCCTTTTGATTTTTTACAAGGGAGCGGGAATAAATGCCTTCATAGCGCAGTTCCTAAATCTTTTTATAATGTTTAGCGTTCTTTCCGCGTTCAATTTGACGCTCACGTTGCCTTCCATTGCTGGTATGATTTTGACAATCGGCATGGCTGTGGACGCCAACGTTGTCATTTTTGAGCGCATAAAGGAGGAGCTGCGACTAAGCAAGACACGCCGCGCGGCAGTGGCTGCAGGCTTTGACCACGCTTTTTGGGCAATAATGGATTCAAACATTACAACGTTCATTGCAGCTATTTTCCTTTCGCAGCTTGGCACGGGGCCGATAAGGGGCTTTGCTGTAACGCTTGCTATAGGCGTTGTTTCTTCGGTGTTTACGGCGCTTTTTGTCTCGCGCCTTATTTTTGATTTTGGAACAGACGTGCTAAAGAAAGAAAAAGTGAGCATAAGCTGGAGGATTAAATGAAGCGCGTTATTAAGTTTAGCAAGCTTTTCCTCCCGATGGTGATTTTGAGCATTGCTGTAATTGCCGCAGGGGTTGCAAGCCTTTTTTCCATGGGAATTAACTTTGGCGTTGACTTTCAGGCGGGACTTGTAGAGCAAGTGAGAATCGCACCGCAAGCCCTTGCCCTTGCGTATGACGGGGCGCAAACCGTAAGCGTGTCTGTGGGACGCAGCGGCATTGACTTAGTTTTTACGGGCGCGGGCGGCGAAAACCGTAGCTATTCCTTCCCGTTTGCAGAATACCATACAGCTGGAGACTTTGCCTCGGCTGTTTCCGAAGTGCCCGGCGTTTCCGTTGTTGCCCCTCTTTCTGAGGAGCAAGCGCAAGCGCCGTTATCAGCTATTTTTGTGGATTCATCTGTCTTGCCGCGCCTTTCACAAGAACCTTACGGCTTTTACTATGTTTCCGCTGACATGCCGATTATACCCGCTGATGAGGTGCGCGAGGCGCTCTCCGAGTTTGCGGAAGTTTCTGTGCAGACAGCGGGCGATCCTTCCGACAGGGCATTTCAGATAAGGCTAAGCGATGATAGCGAAGAAGGCGGAGGTGCCGAGCTTTCCTTGTCACTGCAAGCGGCGCTTAAAGCCTACTTTGGCGAGGATAACGTGGCTGTCATTTCTTCTGACTTTGCAGCCGCGCAGTTTTCCCAGTCGCTTGCAAGGCAGGCTGTCTTTCTTGTTTGCGGCGCGCTTGTGCTAATCTTCCTTTACGCGACTGTGCGCTTCCGCTGGGATTTTGCCCTTGGCGCTGTTCTTGCAATAGTACATGACGCGCTTGTCATGATAGCCTTTATTGTTTGGACAAGGATGCAGTTTTCTTCAACAACGCTAGCCGCAATACTTACCATTATAGGCTACTCGATTAACGACACCGTAGTTATTTTTGATAGGATGAGGGAAAACATGCGCTTGCATCCTGACATGACGCTAACAGAAATCTTGGATCTTTCGCAAAGCGAGTGCCTTGGCCGCACACTCATTACAACAATCACTACAATGCTTGCGGTCTTCGCGCTCTACTTTTTTACAGCGGGAGACATCAAGGACTTCGCCCTTGCGCTAATTGTAGGCCTTGTAAGCGGCGTGTACTCTACAATCTACATTGCAAGCGCCTTTATCAATTTTATAGGCAAGTTTAGGAAGGACAAAGGCTTTATCAAAATAAAAGAGAAAAAGCCTGCCGCAGCAGAAGCAGGCGCTGTCTAATTTTTAGAAAGGCTAAAAGGCGGGGCTTTGCTCCGCCTTTTTCTTTTTAAGGTTTGACTTTTCCTCACTTTATTAAGATATTAGAGGCATGAGCGAAAACAACATTGCCCCTGCCGACCAGCTCCTGCCAAACAAGCTTACGCTAATTCCCGTTTCGGGGCATCCGGTTTTTCCCGGTATCTTTATGCCATTTATGGTCAACAACCCTGACGATGTGCGCTTTGTGGAAGACGCGTATTCAGGCTCTGGCCTTATTGGAATTTCTCTAATCAAAAATGAAACCGACGGTCCGTCTTCAATAGAGGACTTGTACGATGTTGGCACTGTTGCCCGCATTGTAAAGAA
>CAYYCW010000039.1:0-11085 GCA_964470435.1 uncultured Treponemataceae bacterium | reverse complement strand
GCTGGTCAACGGCTACCGCCGTGTCGTTTGCAAGGCGAATCCAGCGCACAATGCCGCCAGCAGCTCCTTCAAAGCCGCGTATGCATGAACCTTGCGCGCGCACCTTGCCAAAGTAAAGACCCATGCCGCCTCCAAACTTGGAAACGCGCGCAAAGTTATCAAGGCTTCTGTAAATACCTTCAAGTGAGTCGGGCACTGTGTCAATAAAGCAAGATGACATTTGGTGAAAGGGCTTTCGCGCGTTTGCCATTGTAGGCGTAGCCATTGTAACTTCAAGGCGGGAAAGCATGCCGTAAAAACGCTTAACCCAGCCCATGCGGCAATCTTTTTTTTCTTTTAGCGCAAGGTGAAGCGCTATACCTAAAAACATTTCCTGTACACTTTCAAGAGGCTTTCCCGCTTTAGAGCGGATTACGTAGCGCCTTAAAAGGAGGTCAAGCGCGGAATGCGTTAATAGATTGTCGCGCTCAAAGTCCATAAAACCCTCAGCTTCTTCAATCTCTTTACTTGAATACGCTTCTAAAATATATTCCCCATAAAGGCCTTCCTTCGAAAGGTATCTTATCTTTTCATAAAGAGATGAAATGCAAAGGGCTTCCATCTCTTTTTTTAAGCTCGCGCGGAAAAAATGGTTCATTATACGCGCCGCTATAAACTCCCAGTTGGGCGCTTCTGGGGAGATAAGCTCTATGCCTGCGCGGATGAGGCTTTGCGCTCGCTCATTGCTTTCCATTCCTGCCTTATTAAAAGAGGAAAACTTCATAGCAAGCTGACTTAACGCGTAAGGCTCTTCTGGAAAGTCCTTTTCTATTTGAATGAGGCAAGGCTCAAGCGAGCTGTCCAAAGCCGCCTCGCAGATCTTTAACCTAGCGGCGCGCGCTTCAGTACGCTTGCGGCGGAAAAGGATGTAGCTTTTAGCTTCCGCAAAGAAGCCCTTTTCCATAAGGGCTTCTTCCACCAAGTCTTGTATGCTTTCTACAGACTTTTCCTCGCAAGCAGCAAGGCGGCGCTCCACCGCGAATAAAAGCCCCTCAAGGACAGAACGATCCTGCCCATTCCCTGTGCTTGCAAAGGCCTTCTGCATGGCGGCAATTATCTTTTCGCCGCTGTATTCTTCTATTGCGCCGTTGCGCTTTGTTATTGTTGAAACTGCGATCACACTCATCCCTGAAACTGTCTTATTCATCCTTGAATCATGCATAACAGTAGCATTTTTATAGCTTTTTCCCTCCTTAGTCAATTGTACAGGGGGAATCTAGTCAATAGCTATTTCCTTGTAGCTATTAGATTATGCATCTTATCACAAAAAAACTCAAAAAAATTCCCTATAATGTTGTAAACCTTTGGGGCTAAGTTGCCGATATTCCTTTTGAATGATAATAGCGCTTTTGGAGTTTATATGATAAGAGGGTGGTACACTGCCGCGAGTGGCATGAACGCGGAGCAAAAAAGGCTTGACGCTGTTGCCAATAATCTTGCCAATGTTGACACAACAAGCTATAAGCGGGATATAAGTGTAAGCAAGAATTTTCCTGAGCTTCTTTTAAGAAGGATGAATGATGACGGCGTTTACAAAAATGCCTTTGGCTCTGCGGATGTGGCTCCAATTATTGGAAAGCTTGGGCTTGGCGTTGAGCTTAATGAGCTTTTTACAGATTTTGAGCAAGGTTCGCTAAAGCAAACATCGCTTCCTTCAGACATGGCTCTTGAAGGCGAAGGCTTTTTTGCTGTTGAAACCCCATATGGCGAGCGCTACACAAGGAACGGCAACTTTACTGTAGGCGTTGAAGGATATCTCATTACAAAAGAAGGCTATCCTGTGCTTGGAGAGGAGGGTAGAATCTTCTTGCAAGACATGGAATACACCGTAAACAAGAACGGGGAAATATATGTGCGCCCGATTGGGGATGATATGGCGGATTCTGTGCTTCTTGATAGGCTTCGCATTGTTACCTTTGAAAATCCGCGCTATATTGCTAAGCAGGGTTCAAGCCTTTATAAGGATACTGCGGTTTCAGGTCCTGCTGTGCCTGCGGAAGGGCCTAGCCGCCCCGTTGTTGAGCAGGGCTTTATTGAAGCGTCCAACGTGAATGTTGTAAACGAAATGGTTAGGATGATTGAAATTAACCGAGCCTACGAGGCAGGCCAAAAAACAATACAAAGTGAAGAAAGCATGGTGTCCCGCCTTTGGAATGAGGTTGTGCGCATTAGCCGCTAAAAGATTGGGAGGAGTAAATGGTTAGAAGCTTATGGACTGCAGCTTGCGGCATGAACGGCCAGCAAGCAAACATAGACGCTGTCGCGAATAATTTATCTAATGTGAACACTACGGGCTTTAAAAAGCAGCGCGTTGAGTTTGAAGACCTTATTTACCAAACAGTGCGCACTGCAGGCACTCCTGCAACTGAAGACACTATTACGCCTGTAGGCGTTCAAATGGGGCACGGCGTGAAGGTTGCAGCAACCCAGCGCCTTTTTGACCAGGGTAGCCTTCAAAACACTGGAAACACTTCTGACATTGCCATTCAGGGTGAAGGTTTTTTCCGTGTGCTGCAATATGACGGAAGCTATGCTTACACAAGAGATGGCTCCTTCAAAATCGATTCGTGGGGCCAGCTTGTAACTTCCAACGGGCTTAAGGCCTTGCCTGAAATAACTTTTCCTGAAGGCTTTAGGCCTGAAACAATTGCAATATCTCAAGACGGTCGCGTTACAGTTAAGATTTATGACCTTGATGACCCTATCGATGTAGGGCGCATTGAGCTATATCGCTTTGCGAACCCTGCAGGGCTTTCTGCTGAGGGGGAAAACCTCTTTAAGGTGACTGCTGCAAGTGGAGATGCAATTCCTGGAAGGCCTGGCTTTGAAGGCTTTGGAAAGACTATACACAAGTTCCTTGAAATGTCCAATGTTTCTGCGGTAAATGAAATGGTAAACATGATTGTAGCGCAGCGCGCATACGAGTTTAGCTCCAAGGCAATTCAGACAAGCGATAACATGCTTGCAACAGCTGTAAACTTAAAGCGCTAATTTAAGGATAAATTTTAATGAGCATTGAGTTTTCTAGTATTTACGGCTTAAATCAGTTACCGGCTGGCATTGAAGGCAGGCGCATTTCCGGGGATTATATTTCTGACTTTGACTTGGAAGCTTCTCCTTTTCATGCAAATGAAAAGCCGATAGGGGCTGCTGCAAACGCAGGGCAAGAGGCTAGGATAGACAGAAGTTCCAAGTTATACGCGCAAGCCCTTGAGCTTGAATCCTACTTTGTCAAGGTGATGATTTCTGCAATGCGAAACACTGTGCCTAAAAGCAACGCAAGCGGAGGCGAGGAAAGCTTTGCCGCCAGGATGTACGGAGACATGCTTTATGATGAGCTTTCGCGGACTGTAACGCGGAGCGCAGGATTCGGGCTTGCAGACCAGATTTACATTCAGCTTAGCTAGTGGATTTTTTGAGGGTTTGCCCTAAAAGCTACAATAGGAAGGCGCTTTTCTTCTTCAGCCTTTTTTGTAGCTGTTTCAGCTTCTTCTACCATTTTGAAGGCGGGCACAGTTCTTCCAGCCCTTGTAGAAATGCCTATGCATAGCTTGTAGTCGTCTTCTTCAGTAAAGTAGGCTTGCAGTGCGCTGTAAAGGTTTTCAGCTACCTGCATAGTTTCATCAAGGGAAGAGTTTGGAATAATGCACGAATACGCGTCGCTAGCGTACTCAAAGACATTTTCCTTTTTGAACATATCTACAAGAATATCCGCAACAATTCTAAAAACAGCGTCAGCGCGGGTTAAGTTAAGGACACGGAGTATAAGAATGGAAATATCTTGCTCTGATGAAGCTGCATTAATAAGGTTAGTGTTAAGCTTTGATTCAAAGTCGTATTTTCCGCCAAATGATAGTATATCTGACACAAGCACATCGCTATTAAAATCCTGCTGGACGACGCTAGATTCGCGAAAAAGGTGATCCGTGTTGCTAGATTTAGTTTCTGCAACGCTTTCTTTTGCATACTCAGGTTCGGATTTTGTACTTTCTGTCTTAGTATAAGAGCTAAATAGGGGACTATCTTCCCAGCTAAAAGCGCTATTGGGCTTTTCTTCTATATTTATATTGATGTTGTTAGCTGGGCTATCTCTTTCTTGAATGCTTTCTTTTTCTTGGCCACGCTCTCGGCTTGGCGTTACAAGAAGAACAATTATAGAGCTTAACAGCACAAGAAAAACAAGAATAAAGGCATTACGGCTTGCTGCAAAGATAGAAAGGGAAGATATTGTGCGCAATGATGCGGTTATTGTAATTGCAGGGGAAGCGTTTGCACCCATGTCCACGTTTGAGCTTATAACCTTTGAAAAAAGCGAGGAGCGCTGTATTGTGGCGCCGCTTTCTGTTTCTGCAAGAGCTGAAGAAGTTTCAGCCCAAGCGTAAAAGGTTTCTGTGGGTGAAGAAATTGTCATTGCAATTAGCGTGTTTATGCCTTGACATATCTCTGTTATTTGGTCAATGTAGGCATCGGTCATAAAGCCTAACGAATAGGAATGCTGCGATGCTTCCCTGCAAAGCCAAGAAAAGGTGCGATCAGCTTGTGCGCTTCCCCTTGCTGTCTCTGAAAAAATAGAAATGCAAAACCACAATACAGCAGCTGCTAGGACTGCTAAGGCTATAACGCTGTAGACAGTAACAAACTTGCTTCTCATATTTTGCAAGTATACCTTTCAATTATATTAAGCGCAAGATTAATTGCACTTTTAATAATGTTTTCGCGGGCGTTGAAAGGATTTTTTTTCCTTAAAAATGAAGCAAGAGGCAAAATGGAAAGAAAAATAGCCCTTTCATCTTTTGAAAGCTTTTCTGTAAATTCAGCGCAAGAGGTTTCTTTTGAATGCGAAGCCACTTGCAAGCTAAGGTTTCGCAACTCTTTTTCCAAAAAAAGTAAAAACTCCCTTGCAGGAAAGGTAGCGTAAAGCTCTTCTTTCCATTCTTTTGAAGGCTTTGCAACCACGTGCTCAACCGCCTTTTTGTACCCATCAAGCAAGCTTGTCTTGTACGTAAATTTGCCGTTTTCGCCTATCTTATTTACAGGAGACCTAAACATAAGGGCGGCATACATTGTTTCAAGGGGCTTTGCACGAGAGCAGCTTTGCAAAAACTCACCTTCAAAGTATGTGCCCCTACAATAGGGCTTGCCGCCTGCAAAGGCAAAGTCCGCGCCTGAGCTTTCAAGTTCTCTAAAGCCCAGCTTTTTTGCAGCATCCACTGCGGCTACTGTTACAGTGCCTGCTGAAGTTTCAAGGCGCGGCATTGAAAAAAACGCAGCCATAAGGTTTGCAAGAGGATGCGCCCCCGCGGCAAAGAGCACGTTGCAGCCTAGCCTTTTAGCCTTCCTTGCAACTTCTGGGCAACCGCAAATATCCTGTATTAAAACTGGTTTGCAACTGCTGCAACTAGAATTTTTGGATTGATGAGCAAAATGCCTTGCAGAATAAATTTGGCCGTCAATGCTTAAAACAACGTCCGCAGCAATCCCTCGTTTTGAAAGAGCAGTAAAGGCTGTATCCACTGCAAAAATAGCTAAGCTTTCCCGATTTTCCCTTATTTTAGGCACATCCTCGTCAAGGGAGGGACCTGCCGCAACAACAAGAGCTTTTTTCCCGCCTTTAGGAAATAAAGGATGAGCAAGAGACTTTCTCGCAGCGCCTTCCTTTGCCTCGTTGTATAGATTTTTAACGGTATTTATAAGCCAAACCTTTCCAAAATGGGCTTGAACGGAAAAGTCAGCTGAAATTTCGCAAAGTGCGCTTTCCGACTCTTCCATTATTGCAGACGCTTCCTTTGGGCAATGCGCTTGCCATGATGGGAGAATGTCAAGCAAAAAGCCCTTGAACAAGGCGGGAACATAGGCTTCAACTAGACATTCCTTTAACTTTAAGCCGTCGCCGCCTTCTATAGGCAAAAGCCTTACGCGCTTGTTTTGCATAACAGCATTCGCCGAAGGAAAGCTTTTTAAGAATTGAAATGTGGCGGCATTTTTTTCAATTACTATGCATTCGTTTGCAGGATAAGCATTCAAAAAAAGCTCAACGCGCTTGCCATCTGCAAGCCCCGCAAACACAACAAATGTTTCATCCGCAAAGCGCCCTAAAGCCCTTTCTGCTTCCCTTAAAGGATTGTAAAGGGATGCGGCGGGCTTGCCGTCAGCAAAAAGGGGAACAGCGCAACCTGTCTTAGCTTGTGCTTGCCCCGCGTAAAGGCTCATGCCTTCTGCAAGGCCGCTCATTTTAGCTTTTCCGCAAGCAAAGAAAGAAAAGACGCAGCGCCTTTGCGCATTCCTTGCATTGCCTCGCGCGCCTTTTCAGCGTCATTTAAGCTTTCAGCCTTTGTAAGACTGAGAAAATCTTGGTATGAATGCATTTTTATAATTTCGCTTTCAACTTCTTCTATAGTCTTTGAATTTTTAAGCTTTTCCACCATTTCTAAAAGCCACTCGCGCGTGTTTCTAGCTCTTTCTTCCATAGAAAGAGAAGATGATGGCACAAGGGATTCCTTTACCTTCTCTTTTTTTGCAGGAACAATGGATAAAAGCCTAGATGAGTCAATTGATTGTATGTCGCCAAGCGGGAGGAGCTCCCCCTTACAGCTTTCTATTCTAAAAAGGCGCGCGGCACTCTTTTTTGGCATGTTTTCAAACCAGCTTCTGTAAATTGAAAGGGAAGAGCTTAGCTCAGCTCCTGCCGCTTGGCTTGCAAGCGGATTTAGCCTAAAAGGGCCTGCTGTTCTTTCTAGGGAAAAAGGATGCGGCCTTGCGTGCTGAAAAACCTTGCCCGCCTTAAGGTCAAGACCTGCGGCATAAACGTTAAACCGCGTGTTGCAAAGAAAAAGCAAGGCGGCAGTTCCCGCTACAGTGCCGTTCCTTTTAGCGGGCAGAGGCCTTATGCCTGAAAGCAAAAACAATTCATTTTCAAGCGCGCTGCCATAGCTTAAAAAAACGCAAGGAGAGCTTTTAAGCATAAAGTTAGGAATAAAGGCTTCAGGCGGAAACATTGCGGGCGCTAAGGCAAATTTTTTGCTAAAAAGCCTTCCTGCCCAATAGCCGCCGTCTGTAGAAATTATCGCATCAAGATTAGTGTTTTTAGCGCTAAGAAAAAATGAAGCTGATGAAAGGGCGCAGATAAAAAATCTAGATGAAAGCTCTGCAAAAAAATCAGGCGCATAGCTTTCTAGGCTAGGCCCAGAAGCTAGAATAAGCGGCGGCGCTTCAATCTTAGGTGCTAGTACGGGACATACCGCCTTTGCAATGTTTTTTATAGTGTTTGTAAGCCATCTTTTGCCAAAGGCGGCGCGCGTAGCCATTACGCTTTGCTCAAGCCTTATAAAGCTAGCAATAGCATTCCAAGCGCTTTCGGTAGCCTTTGGCCAAAACCTTTCAGAAGCTTTCCAAGAAAGAAATACAGATGCAGGCATTGCTTCATCAGGAATAATGTTAAAAAGGAAAGTTTCAAGCGGGATGCCGCAGCTAGGCCTCCAGCAAAAATCCCACAAAGCATCACTTTTTAAGTAAAATTCATTTTGATAGCGAATAGCGCAAATCTTCGCCCCTGGATACTTTTTTTTAAGCTCTTCTGCAAGAAAACCCTCCCCAGGCTCTGTTACAACAATAAAGAGCGGCTCTTTTAAGGCAATGGAGGCATCAATGAAGCGGGAAGCTTCAGCTTGGGGATTGTAGCGCGAGTGAAGTGCAGGGGGCGCTTTTTCTTGCATTCAAGCTTTTAAGGCGCCTTTTTAAGAAATCCCAAGTTCGCCAGATAGCATTTTATAGACTCCAAAATGCCTTGATTGCTTAAACTCCTCCATCTTTTCTGCAGGGAGGTTTTCTAAAAGCTCATCCAAATACAAAAAAAGGCTTTTAATGTCTTTCTTGCTATATTCTAAGCTATCTTGCAAAATGCCGTCAAAAAGATGCTCTGTAAGTTCATCTTCTTCCTGGCGTTCATCCACTAATGATGCATCTCCTTCTTGCGCATCGCTAAGCTTATCTACTTCCAAATCTTCAATGTCAGGAATATCTATAAAAACTTCATCTGAATCACTTTCGCCTTCATGTAAAAAATCAAGTTCTTCCGTGTCGTTCAAGGCAGAAGTTTCTTCTTCTCCTGCATCCAGCACAAAATCCAATAGCTCATCATCGCCACTAGATCGCTCGCTTGCAGAAAAAGAGTTTTCAGATAAGCCATCTTCTTCAAAGTCTTTGAACCCTGCCCTTTCACCGTTGCCAGATTGGTTTTCTTCATCTTCAAAAAAGGAACCCGCGCCGCTAGGGGCAGAGTTTTGAGCTTCGCATTCTGCTATGTCATCAAATGTGTCAAGCATATCCTCTTCTTGCGCCTTGCTTTCTTTACTAGAAGCTTCTTGCTTTAAGGCGTTAAGCTCTTCCTTAATAGAAGAAAGCTCTTTTGCAATAGTAAGAAGCATTTCGTTTGATCTGTCGTTCATTTCGCCCTCATCATTAAATCCAAGATCCTTCTCAAAAGCACTTATATCGTCAAACATAAGGTCTCTTTCAAGCGCGTTGGGGTTTTGCCCGCTTTTACTGTAGTTTTCATCTTGCTGAAAATCAGTCGACGCAGTATCAGCTGTTTCAGGCTCTTCTTCCTTTAATAAAGGTTCCGCGCTGCTTTCAGGCTGCGGAACGGTGTCTAAGCTGCTGATAAACTCGTCAGGCTCGGCAGTTTCAGCTACCTCAAAGCCATAAGGCTCTTCTTCCAAAGGCACGTTGCCGCTTTCAGGCTGCGGAACGGTATCTAGGCTGCTGATAAACTCATCAAACTCGGTAGTTTCAGCTACCTCAAAGCCAGAAGGCTCATCTTCAAGCATGACAGCCTTAAGCTCATCCAAAGTCCTTTTAGCATGCTGGCCTAGCTCTTCTTCAAATTCAAGATCGATGTCAACAGGCTGGGAATCCTTAAAAATTGTCTCTTTTTTTTCTAAGCTAAAGGAGCTTGCCGCTGTATTGTCGTCTTGATTGATGTTATGCAAAAAAGTGTCAAACTCAGGGTTTTCTTCCCCATCAGACAAAGAAGCAAGAAAAGAAGAAAACTCATCTGTAGAATCTTCAGGCTCTTCTGCAAGCTCTACAAAATTTTCAACTGATGGATAGTCTTTATTTTCTATAGTATTTTCGCCATTTTCATCATCCTCTGTCATGGGAGAGAAAAGCGAAAACATTTTGCCAAGGTTTTCTGCATCATCTTTGTCAAAAGATTCAAGGGGAATTTTAAGGTTAGGGCTTACCTTTTCCTCAAGAGCAATTTCGTCAAAATTGATGTCTTCAAATACAAGATCCTCGTCACTTTGATCGTTTTCCCAAGCACCCCATGTGCCCTCATTGACGTGCTCTAAAAACTGTTCAGCCTCTTTTTCATCTTCTTTGCTAGAGCCTTCAGATTGAAAGAATAAAGATAGATCTATATCCTTAAACTCTTCTATTTCCTCTGCAGAGCCTTTAGCATCTTCTGGGCTTTCGCTTTTTGTTGTATCGCTTACATCACCCTTAATCCACACGCCATAAGTGTCTACATGGCGGGCATTATCGCCTAAAGTAGGACTAGGATTAGAGGAAAACTCTATTTTTTCTTCCTTTTCAAGGTCAGATGACATTATTTATCCTCAAGAAGACACTCAACTGTTTTAGTATACTAAATTAATCGGGAATTTTCCATTAATTATAAAATTATTGCATAAACAAGACAAGCTGATGTTTTAAGCAAGGCTTTACACCGTGGATAGACATCTCTCCCTTATTATTATAATATATTAAAATTATTATAAATATTAAAGAAAACTATAAAATCTAAAACGAATTGCTAAAGCTTTTATTTATTTATGCCGATATTGTAAAATAATGAACTCTTTCCGCGTTATTTTGCCGCTAGTTTGCGGTGTTTTTGTTTACTGTGTTTTTAGTATTCTTTTGGGGCCAAGAAGCATTTGGTCAATGGCGCAGCTTGAAGCTGAACGAGATAAAATTTTAGCTAATCTTGAAAGCCTATACGATATAAACTCTGAACTTGATGCCAGGGTAAAAAACCTTAGCGCCGACAAAGATACAATTGCAATGCACGCCCATGAAATAGGCTTTGTTTTTGAAGGGGAAAGGCTTGTAAGACTTGCAGGGTTTTCAGGCGGCATAGACAGAAAGCTTTCAGCAGGTGTTCCTATAAGCGCTAAAACCCCTGCATCCCTTCCTGAATGGATTTGCAAGCTTTTTGGATTTTCAGGCGCCGCCGCTTGCTTTTTTATGCAAAGTATCCGCAAAAAGAACAAGGCTGGCGTTAACGAACCTAAAAAGCAAGATGCAAGCTCCTTGCCTAAGTATGTCAAGGCAAAAAAGCAAAAGGAAAGCGAAATTTTTGAGGAAGTGGATCTTGACTCTTTCCTTGATGAGGAGGACTCTAGCAGGCTTGCACAGTGATTGTGCTAAAAAGCTCATCTCTTTCTATTTCTTTAGCTACAAGGGCTTTGCTAGAGGGCAAGCTTGTAGTCCTTCCAACTGACACAGTGTATGGCTTTTCCACCTTGGACACAAAGGAGGGGGAAGCCCTAATAAGGCGCGCAAAGGGAAGGAAAGAGGATAAGCCCTTTATCCGCCTTATTGCAAGTCCTGATGACCTAAAAAAATACACGGCAGTAAAGGTAAAAAAAGGGCTTCTTGACTATTGGCCTGCTGCACTCACGCTTGTTGTGCCTGTTGACGGCGGAAAGACTGCCGCGTTCCGCTGTCCCGCTGACACATGGCTGCGAGCGCTTATTGCACAGGTGGGGAGTGCAATATTTTCAACTAGCGTCAATGCTTCTGGGGAAGCGCCCCTTACGCAAGCAGCAGAGATAGAAGCGCACTTTAAGGATGCCGCCTCCTTTATTGTGCAAGATGACCCGCCTACAGACGCTGTACCCGCTCTTCCTTCCACTATTGTAGATGTTTCTTCATTTCCTTATAGGGTACTGCGACAGGGCTCTGTTGTAATTGGTGAAAAAGAGCTTGGAGTTTAGTTAAGAGTTAAGAGTTAAGAGTTAAGAGTTAAGAGTTAAGAGTTAA
>CAYYCW010000038.1:0-11188 GCA_964470435.1 uncultured Treponemataceae bacterium | reverse complement strand
AGTGTGCCGCCCTTGTCTTGTTGCGCAGCTTAAAGCCAAGTGGCTTAAAAGCTGCAAGCACATCCTTTTTTAGTCAAGGACAGAGAACGGATTTACAGTTTTTCCATTCTTGTACACTGAAAAATGAAGGTGCGGTCCTGTGGAATACCCTGTATTGCCAACTTTTCCAACCTCATCGCCTTGATTTACATACTGGCCTCGTTTTACAGAAATTGAGTTCATGTGTGCGTACAAGGTTTGATAGCCTCCACCGTGCGTTACAATAACATAGTTGCCGTAAACATTTTGCCAGCCTGCAGAAGAAACCCTGCCATCTGTTGAAGCCTTGATGGAAGTACCTGTGGGCGCTGCAAGGTCAATGCCTGTGTGAAAGGTCCTTGAGCCTGTAAACGGATCAGCGCGCATACCGTATCTTGAAGTAAGCCTTCCCCTGATTGGGTAGATGAAGAGCTCTCCTATTGCCTTTCGCAAGTCATAATTGCTTAAAGTCGCGCCTGGAATAAAAAGTTCTTGGCCAACAGCGATAAAAGCATCAGAGAGATCATTAGCGTCAAGGATAGATGTAAAGGGAACACTAAACTTTGAAGAAATGGAAGCGATTGTATCTCCTGCAACAGCTTTATAGATAATGCCGTCCACAGAAGGAATACGCAAGCTTTGACCTACACTTATTCTTCTTGCATTTCTAATGCCGTTAATGGAAAGGATTGTGCCCATGTTTTCAAGTCCAAACTTTAGCGCAATAGCGCTTACTGTATCGCCTCGGCGAACAGTATAGTTTGAATACGAGACTGGCTCTATGATGTCAGATGAAGGATTTGCCTTGCCATCGTCATTGGCTAAAGAAATGTCTTCCCTTAAAAAATTCCTTTCGCCTGTAAAATTTAAGCTCATTGCGGCAAGGGATGCCCCATCGGTGTCAAATAAAACTTTCTTTTCAAAAAAATAAAACCCAAAGCGGTTTTGAAGCGCTGGCGCGCAAATGCAAAGGGCGGCACTTAAAAGCAAAAGCGGTGGAACAAAGCCGCCTATAATTGGGAACGAACCTATGCCAAAGGTTAGCTCAGCAGCCGCGCCGCCAAAAGCAAAAGATTGCCGTGAAGGCTTCTTAAAGGAAGAATTCGAGTTAAAGCCGAAGGTGCTAGAAGACCCTCTTGTCTTAAGAGTAGCCAATGGATTAGAGAGCTTAAAGCCTGAAAATAATGATTTTTTTTTGCTTAAAAATTTTCTTTCAGAATGGAAGGATTTTTTGCTGGAAACAGTAGAATAATGAGGCTTTGAAGCCGACAAATAAGCAGATGAAAACTCACTGGATGAAAACGCATTTTTCTTTTTTTCAAAAGGGGAAGAAGCTTGTTTGGGAAAAAAGCCTGAATTGCTCGCTTCAGCGTAGCTTGCGCTGTGCTTACTGGGTAGCTTTTTTGACAGCTTATTGGGAAGAGACTTCTTTTGCGGGCGGACGGTCGTTATAACATTCATAAATTTATATATCGGTAAATTCGGCAAATATTTTAAGGATAATTAGGGTGATAAACGTAAAAACTGTTGCAAAAAGCCTTAAGTCTAGTTTTTTAAGGCAAAAAGGAATATATTCTTTCTGGATGAGAGAAAGCGACAACAGCTTTGTGTCAAAAAAAAGGCTTACAGTCATTGCAGCAGTTTCTGCCCTTGTGATGGGTGGAATCATTTTTTCTTACGCCTCCATAATGCTTTCGCCCGCGAAAATTCCAGTGCAGGCTGAGGTTGCCGTTGAGCGTGGCTCAATCCTTGACAGGAACGGCAGGATTCTTGCAATCCAAACAACATTATACAACATTGCAGTAACAAAATCATCTGTTTCAGACAAAAATCTTTTTGCAAAAGCCCTTTCACCTGTAACGGGAATTCCTGAACAGCAAATTCTTGCATCCCTAAACGATAGGGCATCTGACTTTTTCTACCTTAAAAAGCGCATAACCGAAAACGAAAAAAACGAAGCCCTAGCTACAATCCGAGAATCAGGGCTTAGAGGAGTGCGCCTTGAACCCATTCAAAGCCGCACATATCCTGAAAATAATCTCGCTTCCCATATAATAGGCTTTGTAGGCGCAGAAGGCTTTGGGCTAACGGGCGCTGAATACTCTTTTCAAGAAACACTTTCCCCGCCGCCTTCCGCAACATACGGCACACAATCTGGGCTTAACGTTATGCTTACAATAGACGGGAATATTCAGTATGAGCTTGAAAATATTGCAAGGGAAACAAAGGAAGAAACAGGCGCTGAAGCAGTCATGATGATTGCAGTAGAAGCTGCAACAGGTGAAATTCTTGCGTATGTAAGCGAGCCTTCGGCAAACCTTAACAATTTTCCGCAAAGCACAGCCTCTGAAAGACAGGATAGGCCCGCCCTGTACGCCTACGAACCTGGCTCCGTTTTTAAGATTTTTTCTATTTCCGCCTTGCTGGACATGGGGCTTGTAAATAGGCATGACGGCTTTCTATGCGATGGGCTTTACACCTACACGCTGGGTGGCAGCGAGGAAGTTAGGATTCGCTGCCTTGAATACCATGGCTGGCTTACTCCAGGAGGTATTATACGCCTTTCATGCAATGACGGAACAGCGCAAATTGCGGAAAGGGCAAATAACGAAAGTTTTGAAGCAAAGCTGCGCGACTTTGGCTTTGGCGCTAAAACAGGCGTGGAACTTCCAGGCGAAACACAAGGCATTTTTAGGCCAAATTCAGAGTGGTCGCTGCGTTCAAAGCAAACAATCGCGATGGGGCAAGAAATATCAGTTTCAGCACTCCAGATGGTAGAAGCTGCAACTGCAATAGCAAACCAAGGCAAGCGCCTTAAGCTTACCCTGCTTAAAAGCATATATTCTCATGACGGGGAAGAAATTTACAGGCACGATCCCGTCATTTCAGGAAACCCGATAAAGGCTGAAACAGCTAGGCAAATGCTTGACTTTATGCAAGAAACTGCCCAAAGCGGAACGGGCTTTAGGGCTTCTGTAGGCGATGTGGCAATAGCAGTAAAAACAGGAACAGCGCAAATGCTAGACCCCGTAAGCGGAGGATATAGCCAAACTGACTTTATTTCAAGCTGCATGGGAATTTTCCCTGCAAATAATCCTGAAATCATTTTATATCTTGTTATAGTAAAAGCCCAAGGCGAAACCTATGGCGGAAGAATAGCTGCTCCCGTTATTTCAAAGGCGACAAACAGCATAATAGACTACCTAGGCTTTGAAAGGGCGCGCGCTACATCTGTAAGCCATAGCGGCCTAGTGCCTGTGCCCGCCCAAAACCGTATGCAATTAGGGGATGCAATGCCTAACCTGTTGGGAATGTCCAAAAGGACAGTCATGAGCCTTCTTTTTAATGCAGGCCTTGATGTCTCCATAAAAGGTGACGGCTATGTAGTAGACCAGTACCCGCCGCCAGGCTCTCCCCTTAGGAAGGGCATGAAAATTGACCTCACCTTCGGCAACTAGCTTGCAAAGTCTTAAAACCTGATGGAAAAAGCCCCATCATCTTCCTGCGCGGAAGACATGTTGCTGTTTAAAGAAAACCAAAGAGCGCTTTCCAAGCTTAACCCTACCCTTGCAGAATTCCTTTCGCTTAAAGAAATCTCAAAGGCTTTTGATGCCCTTGCCGAAGTGCCTAAAGAATACAGCATAAGCTTTACAAAGGAAGGACTCCCACTGCTCGCTGTCCGGGGTATTCAGCTTCAGTCAAAGTATAACCCAGAGCGGGAAGCTATCCGAGCGCTTGATGATCCAGCATCGGGGTTTTCTTCTTTTGCTTGCATTTTTTCAGGAATGGGACTTGCCTACTACTGCCTTGAATACGTAAAAAGGTTTCCACGCGCGCTTTTTGTAATTGTAGAGCCTGATATCAACATTTTTCTATTGTGCATGAAGCACCAAAACCTAATGCCCCTTTTTGAATCAAAAAAAGCGCTTTTTTTAATAGGCCTTTCGCCTGAAGACTGCGCTACAGCCATTGACGAAATGCAAGAAAGCTTATTCTTTAAGCTTCCACTTTTTAGCCCGCCTGCCCTTTCAAAGGCAAATCCTGAATGGTTTTCTTTATTCCATGAAAGCCTAAGGCGTAAAAGCGAAAAGCGCAATATTAACCTTAACACGCTAAGGCGCTTTGGCAGCCTTTGGCTTAAAAATATGGTTAAAAACAAAAAGGAGCTAAGCGCGCGGCAAGGCATTGCAAGCCTTAAAGGGGCTTTTGAAGGCTTTCCTGCCCTGCTTATTGCGGCAGGCCCTACGCTTGATGATAACCTTCATCTTTTGAGTGAGCTAAGGGAAAAATGCGTTGTAATTGCAGCAGATACAGCGCTTAGGGTATGTTTGCGATTAAATATTGAGCCTGACTTCCTTGTACTTTCAGACCCGCAATACATAAACTACAGGCACATTGCAAGCCTTTCTGCCCCGCGTTCATTTTTAATAACGGATGCGGCTACCTGGCCCGCTGTGTTCCGCTTTAAGTGCAGGGGTGTTTTTTTATGCTCTTCCCCTTTTCCAATGGGCAAATTCATTGAAGAGCGCACGGAAAAAAAAGGCTCGCTTGGCGCAGGCGGCTCTGTCGCTACAACAGCCTGGGATTTTGCTCGCTATATTGGTTGTTCTTGTGTTTACGCCGCAGGCCTAGATCTAAGCTACCCGCAAGGGCGAACTCACTTTAGAGGTGCCCTTTTTGAAGAACAAGCGCACTCATCATCTGTCAGGCTTTTTACAGCGGAGCAAGCTTCAGTTTCAGCCCTTTTTTCCGCAGGCTCCTTTACGACAGAAAGCGCATCCGGCTGCAAGGTGCTGACAGACAAGAGATTAAGCCTTTATGCGTGGTGGTTTGAAAGCGCCCTCTTAAATTCAAGCACGCCTTTAAGCCTTCTTTCTGCAGAAGGCATTAAGATTAAAGGTGCAAGCTTTTCCCCGCCGCGCTCCCTCAAAAGCTTGGTCAGCTGCCGCAAAAAGATAGATGCTATCCTTTCAAATATTGAAGATAGTAGCTCCTTAAAGGAGGGACGCACCTTAAATGAAGCCCAAGTTGCGCTTAAAGGTGCAATAAGTGAGCTTATACTAGGGCTAAATGAAATACTCGCCCTTGCTAAAGAGGGGGAAGAACTTTGCCTGGTGCAGATTAAAGCTTGTGCAGAAAAAATAGAAAGTGAATGCAGTGAAGAGGAGGCTTGCGCTATAGAGACACTTGAGCGCGTAAATACTAAAATTGCAAGGCATCCTGCAAGGGGCATTGTTGCAAGCACCTTTGAAACCCACGAAGCAAAGAATAGCGGCAAATCTTACTTTTGCGCTCTTTTGCAACTTTACATAAGTATAAAAGATGAAACACTTGCAAGCCTTTTAGTGCTTGAAAAAGCACATCACAATAATTTTTAGAGTACTACTAAAAGCGTCCCTGCCCCATTATTCTAAAAAAGCGCAACTTACTGTTACAGTTTTCCTGGCTAAACGAGAATTTCTTGCGCAAAAGTCGCTTGGGCTAAAGCCTAAGCGGAAAGGGTAACACGCCTTCTATGCTTTTTTTGCCTGCAAGGAACATTAAAAGCCTGTCAACACCCATTGCAACGCCTGCGCAAGGAGGCATTTTAGCGCATTGTTCTGCAAAGGCGGCGTCAGCGGGATGGGGCATGCGCGCGCTTCTTTTTTTAAGCTGCTCCTCCTTAAAGAAGGCATCTACTGCGGCGGCGCTACGCTCCTCTGTGTAGCAGTTTGCAAGCTCAATTCCATTAGCGTAAAGCTCCCAGCGCTGCCGCGTCCTGTAAGGGCTTTCGTGCGGCTCGTTTAGGGCTGCAAGCGCGTTTACAAAGGCGGGATAGTCTGTAAGAAAAACAAGCTGCTCGCTTTCAAGGTTAGGCTCAACAAGGTGGATAAAGATGAGGTCAAAAAGTTCAGAAATAGGCATTTCCTCTATGTTGCTAAAGCGGCTAAGTTCTTCCTCCTTTGCGCGGGCAATGAGTCTCATCTTTAGGCTTGATAGACACTCCTCTTCTGTCTTAGACTGCTTGTCGCTTACCCCACATTCTGAAAGTGAAAGCTCAGCCCATTTTCTAAAAGCTCCATCAACGCTCATCCTCTTAAATTGAAGGGGCGCAAGCTGCTCTCCAAGAAACTCTTGCTCAAGTGGAAAAAGAGCGCTCAAAAGCTCTTCTGTAAGCTCTACCATCTCCATGTAGTCCGCTCCCACCTTATAGTACTCTAGCATTGTAAACTCCGGGCTGTGAAGGCGGCCGCTCGCCTCGCAGTTCCTGTAGCACTTTGAAACTTGAAAGACGGAAACGCCGTGCTCGGCGATTATCTTTTTTAAGTAGAGTTCAGGCGATGGCAGAAGAAAAAGCGGCAGGTCCTCAAGCCTAGAGCCTGCGGGTGCAAGGAGGTCAGCGCGGAATACTTCTAGGCAGCTTTCAGGGATTAGGGCGGACGCCAAGGCGGGAGTGTCGCATTCAAGGAAGCCGCGCGAAGAAAAAAAATTCCGGATAGCAGAAATAACTGCTGCCCGGAACTTAAGCATTTGCAAATCCATATGGGCGCTGAGAGGATCGAACTCCCGACATCCTGGGTGTAAACCAGACGCTCGTACCAGCTGAGCTAAGCGCCCTGAATTATTAAAGTATGCAGCAAAGAAGATAAAATGTCAAGTGGCTTTTTAGCTTTTAGCTACTCAAATCCTGTCTACCCCGCCTGATCCGTGCAAAGAATTCTTCCATATAACCTAAATATATTGTATAAATAACTAAACATATTGATAAATTCAGTAATCTAGGAAAGGAAATTTTGCAAATGAAGATAAGAAGCAAGATTTTGTTCATGTCCATGTCAGCACTAATCCCCCTTTGCATCGCTACAGGCGTTATTGTGTCTGTGGCGAGCCGATCCGACATAAGAAAGACGCTGGATGTAATGCAGGAATATGTTGGTGGGGTATCTTCCGGTCTTGAGGTCTTTTTTGGCGAAGCAAGAAGCGCGGCAGCTTCTGCTGCAAACCTGCAGTCAGCGCGAATGCTTGACTGGAGGGAGGCGGGCATTGACTTTACGGGTCTTGTCAACGCTAATAGCACTATCTACGACATATCCCTTATTGAATCTACAGGTCATTTTTACAGGACTTCAATATCGGGAAACCTCTGGCAGGGCGGGAAGATAACTGAAAACGATACCATTCCAAATTCACGACCACTTTCTGTGGCAACCCGCGACTATTTTCGCGCCCTTGTTACAGAAAATGATCTGGGGGAGTTTTTCCTAATTACAAGCGAACCCTTTGTCCAGCCCGGCCTTACTTCAAAGGCTTATATCACAAGCGCTCCAATAATAAGCAGGGGAAAGGCAGTAGGCGCTGTGTCGGTGGTGCAGAGCTCAGGGGCACTTTCCACGACATATGCAGCCCTTACAGCAAACTTTCTAGAAAGATTCGGGGACAAGGCAAGGATGTATCTTGTTTCCGATGGCAACCAGTTAATCTCTGACTTTGCCTATAATCCTAATACAGGGGAATATGAGGATTCCCTTTTTAGCTCCACCGATATTCTATCCGTCAGTACCCTAGGTACAGAGGTAACTTCTGCCATTACCGCTGCGCTAAGGAGCGATGGCGGTGTATCGGAAGCCACGCTGGATGGCACTTCCTTCTATATCCTTGCCCGCAACATTGAGGGCACTCCCTTTTCTGTCTGTATAACAGTACCCCAGAGTTACATGCTTTCAGCCTCGCGCCTCATACTTGCGGTGGGCGTAGCGGTTTTTATAATCATTTTCATTGTGATGGCAGCCGGCGCGTCTTTTGTAACAAGTCTTATAATGGGTTCCCTAACAGGAATGAGCAGAACAATGAAAGAAATAGCGGAAGGCGGCGGGGACCTAACTGTGCGCATTTACATCAAGGGTAAGGATGAGATTGCTGCAATTGGAATGAGCTTTAACCAATTCATTTCAACCCTTAACTCTATGATATCCATGGTAAGCTCAAGCGCTTCCTCCATGTCTGAAATAGCAAGGTCTCTTTCTATCGGCATTTCAGACATTTCAGGTGGCATTTTCTCTATCACAAAGGATATTGATGACATGAACGTTACCGTAGAGGAGCAGAGCGCGTCGGTTACGGAAACTTCGTCAACAATCACGCAAATTACACATAATATAGAACACCTTACCAATCAGATTGAAAACCAGTTGACAGCTGTTACGCAGTCTTCCGCAGCCATTACAGAGATGGTGTCAAACATAAACTCCATCTCTGCCAATCTTTCAAGGGCTAATTCAAGTTTTGACGAGCTGAGGGCTGACGCAGCTAGCGGAAAGGAAAGCATTGGCAATGTGCAGGAGCTTGTAAACAGTCTCTCCTCGCAGTCCGATTCTATTCTTGAAGCCAACAGCATCATAGACGCTATTGCCAGCCAGACAAACCTCCTTGCCATGAATGCAGCAATAGAGGCTGCGCATGCAGGGGATGCTGGAAAGGGCTTTGCCGTTGTTGCTGAAGAGATAAGGATTCTTGCGGAAAACGCAGCCGAACAGTCAAATACCATTACAAGAGGGCTAAATGAGGCTGTTGCTGCAATAAAGAACATAGCCAAGGCTATGCTCATTGCGGATAATTCTTTTGACGCAGTAGCTTTAAAGATAGATGCCGCCACATCTCTTGTAAGCGAAATAAGCTTTGCCATGAGAGAGCAAAATGAGGGAAGCCGTCAGGTGCTTGAAGGGCTTTCAGACATTGAAAAGGCTACAATGAAAATCCGTGATGGTGCAGTTGAAATGAATTCAGGCACGGTGGCTATCCTTAAAGAGGTAGACCGCCTTTCAAGTGTTTCCCATGCAGTTCAGGACAGATCAGCATCTATCGCCAAGTCTGCTGATACCATAAGCGGGGTTGTCGATCAAATAACGCAAAACAGCATGACTACCACCAAGGCAATACAAACCCTGATTGATATAACGTCAAAGTTCAAGCTGTGAGTTTAAGCTTGCCCTAGCCTTGTAAGGCAGATTTTAAGGCGAGGCTTGCAAGAGCCGCCCGTTGCCCCGCCTTCAGGCGGGGCGGGAAATTTAGACCTATTGATTTTGAGCTCGGTAATTGGAGATCGAAGTTATAAACGCATTATATACTTCAGGGGCAACCTCTTGCCTAATTTGCTCTTCTACGCTAGCCGTGGCGTCGGCAAAGGGCTGAAGCTCTTCGGGGGAAAGCTCAATTATTTCAATGCCGTAGGCAGCCATGGCACCCAGGCGGTCGTTGTCTGCCAGGAATTGCTCGCCGACATCACATATTACTTCAAAGGCATCATCCACTACACGTTGGAGATCCGCGGGCAGGGACTCATAGAAGGCCAAGCTCATGACCCAAGGGGTCGCCATAGCTATATGGTTGGTTAGCACAAGATAGTTCTGCTGCTCATAAAAGCGCTGGGTGAAAATCAGCTCTGCCGGGTTTTCCTGCGCGTCAACGGTGCCCTGCTGCAAGGCTGTATACAGCTCGGTAAAACTTATTGGCGTGGGATTAGCCCCCAGAGCCCGCCAAGCTTCCATGTGAAAGCGGTTTTCCATAGTACGCACCGACATTCCCTGAACATCGGCAGGACTGCGGACAGGCGTTTTGGTAGACATGATGCGGAAATCTTGGTCAGCAT
This sequence comes from uncultured Treponemataceae bacterium, assembly GCA_964470435.1. Taxonomy (GTDB): domain Bacteria; phylum Spirochaetota; class Spirochaetia; order Treponematales; family Treponemataceae; genus Avitreponema. The sequence continues at coordinate 1,545 of CAYYCW010000038.1, read as the reverse complement.
AGCCCAGCAGGTGGTATCCCGCATTCCTGTAGGAATTGCGCATTGTATCAACAAATATGGGGTCGTTTAGGGTATAGCGCATGGCTTCCAGATTGGCGAACGTGAAAGGAATATCCAGGATAAACGCGTCAGTAACAAAATTAGCCTGCGGTGCGTTGGCGCTTGATGTCATAGTAATCTCGTTGTTCTGTATAGCCTCCATCACCTCGAGGTCACCCCCCATCTGGCCGTTTGGGTAAATGTTAACTGTTATGGCACCATCTGAATTAGCCTCCACATACTCCTTAAAGGCTAAAGACATGGCGTGTATTTGCCCGTTTTCCGCCGTGACATGGGCAATCGAAATAGTGTAATTGCCGCTGCCACCATCGCTGCTGGCAGAGCTTGAGCTACCCCTGCCTCCGCAAGCTGCAAGCAGCGCGATGCATAACGCGGCTGCTATACTAAAAGTAAAAATGCGATTCTTCATTAGAAATCACCTCCTAAATAATTATTGTATTGTTTGACAGCCCGGCATACCAACCGGGCGCGAATTTACTAGCTTGGGACCATTTGGCGTACAAGCTGAACCCGAAAGTTTAGCCCGTTTTTAAGTATCTTGGCAGTACCCATAAGCTCATTTTCTTGTATATAAATTATCTATCGAAATGGGGATATGTCAATGAGAAGTTTAGCTCTTAGCTTTTAGCTGAATTGCCGAAACATTCTATATATAATACCTTATGCAGCAACTTCAGTTTTTAGCAGGAAATCCCCTGCCTCTTGGAGCATCAGTGCATCCTGATGGGGTGAACTTTAGCGTATTCTCACGCGGTGGCGTTGACGTTGTGCTAGAGCTTTTTGAAGGCGCCCTTGACGGTGAGCCTGCGCTCTCCTATCATCTTGACCCTAATGTCAACCGCACGGGCGACATTTGGCACGTTTTTGTGAAAGGACTCAAGGCGGGCGCGCTCTACCTTTACAGGGTTGATGGGCCATTTTACCCTAGCGAGGGCTTGCGCTTTAACTCTAACAACTACCTAATTGACCCCTATGCAAAAGCACTTGATGGAGCGTCCCTTTTTGCCTCTTTAAAAAAAAGCAGCTGGCGCAAGCCTGTCTTTGACCCCGACCTTATCTACAGGTCTCCTTATTCAGCTGAAGGATGCCCTAAGTGCGTTGTTGTTGACGATGAGGCCTTTGACTGGCAGGGGGACGCGCCGCTCAACTATCCCTTGCGCACAGCAATTATTTACGAGGCGCATGTTAGAGGCCTTACAGCGCATCCTTCTGGCGGCTTTGCCTCACCTGGCACCTACCGCGCAATAATCGATACAATCCCCTACCTAAAGGAGCTTGGCATAACAAGCTTAGAGCTTCTTCCTGTAAATGAATTTGACGAAAACGAGGGCGATAGGAAAAATCCGCGCACAGGCGAGCTTCTTAAAAACTACTGGGGCTACAGCACTATGGCGTTCTTTGCACCTAAGCTGACATACTCGTCAAAGCAAGGCGGGGCGGCGCACGTAAATGAGTTTAAGGAGATGGTGCGCGAGCTTCACAAGG
>CAYYCW010000037.1:0-11361 GCA_964470435.1 uncultured Treponemataceae bacterium | reverse complement strand
AAATACGACAGCAAGGACATGGCGCTTGACTTTTGGCAGGATGACTTTATCCGAAACCGTAGCCGCTTTGTGTGTCTGTTAAAGTCAAGGCAGACAGGCTTTTCTTTCGTTGTAGCACTTAAAGGGCTTGTAAAAGCGCTAGACCCGGCAAGGCGGAAATACACAAAGCAGTTTGTCTCTTACAATGAAGAGGACGCGCGGGAAAAGATACGCTATGCGCGTGAATTTTATGAAGCAATCCCAACACGCTTTAAAAAGCGCTTAGTGCATTCTACAGCAACAAGCCTTGAGTTTGAGGACGCAGGCGGAAAAACTACAAGCCGCCTTATATCCTTACCTTGCCGCCCTCCTAGAGGCAAAAACGGCGATGTGTGCCTTGATGAGTTTGCTATCTATTTACCGCGCCTTTCTAATGAAATTTACACTGCCGCTTCATTTTGTACGCTTAGGCAAGGCTGCATTGAAGTAGGCTCTACTCCTTTAGGCACAATCGGCAAGTTTTACGAAATATGTTCGGATAAAAAGGCATATCCCGCTTTTGACCGCTACTTTATCCCCTGGTGGTATTCCGCTGTAATGTGCCACGATGTAGAACGCGCTGTTAAAGAAGCTAACAACATGCCTACAGAGGAGCGCGTTAAAGCATTCGGTACAGATAGACTAATAGACATTTACAACAACTCTACAGAAGAGGATTTTAAGCAAGAATGCGAGTGTGAATTTGTTGATTCCGCTTCAAGCTATATACCGCTAGAGCTTATATACGCAAACACACCAGGTCGCAGAGAAGAAGATGTGCCACAAGCAGAAAATGAAGCGGATTATTTTACAGCGATGCGCGAAATTGAAATAAAAGCATTTACAGATATAGATGAAGCAATACTTTCATACAATCCAGAAAAACACGGCAGTCCCTTATTTTTAGGCTATGACGTTGCCAGAAGAAGGGACGCGGCGGCGTTTTACATAATCGGCATTAAAGACGGCAAGCGGGCAAGTTTTTTACGTTATGAAAAGATAGACGTAAGCTTTGATGAGCAAAAGGATATATTCCGCCGCTTAATGAAAAGCTTGCCTATTTTCCGGGCTTCTATGGACTGCACAGGGATGGGCTTGCCGCTTTTTGAAGAACTTAATAAGGAGTTTGGGGAGCGCGTAGAAGGCATAAACTTTACAATGCGCACAAAAGAACAGTTAGCTATTGCTGTAAGGTTAGCATTAGAAAAGCGTGAATTTTTACTTGAAAACAGCCGCGATTTTCATTCGCAAATTCATTCAATAAAGCGCGTTGCTACAGGCGGCGGCTTTAGGTATGACGCAGAGCGAAATGAGCGCGGGCACGCCGACGGCTTTTGGGCTTGGGCTCTAGCTAATTTTGCATTCGAAAGTGCGCAAAACATAGGCTTTTATGCTGAATACGCTAGAAAAAAGGGACAAAATGCGCTAGGATACACTCAAGAAAACCCGCTAAAAAATCTCCCTAATTCCCCAACAATCACAAGGGGAAAGTCCCTTGATTCTGTTTTAAGGAGATTTGTCAATGGCGGAAGAAATTAATAACTTCCCACTTAGGAAAGTAAAGCGTGAACTTGAGCGGCAAAGTATTCAGCGCGATATGTTCCCGCAAAGTCCTTTTTTTAAGGACACAGACACAGGCTTTCAATCATCATTCTTTGACCCATACTTACAGGCGCAAAACTATTACGGAAACCTAAAAACAGCGGATAGGCTCTTAAATAGAGACGTTGACTGCTACACATTGCGCCGTGTTTCTAAAAAGGCTTGGATAATCAATCTTTGCATAACAAACGTGCAAAAGAAGATAACGCCATTTTTAAAGCCGTCCACAAACCGAAACTTGCGCGGCTTTGTAATACACAAAAAGGGTGAAGATGTAGTAAAGGCTGCGGGCGAGGAAAGCGCAGAGCGTAAAATTATAGAAACCTTTTTGCTAAACACAGGCTTTACGCTAGACCCCGACAGAGACGGCTTTATAAGTTACTGTAAAAAGATAATCCGCGATTTACTAGAAATTGACCAAACCGCAACAGAAATAGGATACACAAGAGGCGGCGTTCCTTGTGCGTTTTGGGCAGTTGATGGCGCAACAATAGAAAAAGTTCTGCCATACCAAGAAAACCCTTACAATATTCGCCATATTCAGCTTATAAACGGTATTCCGCAAGCCTACTATCCAGAAGGGCACTTAGTCTTTGACTGCCACAACCCTAGAAGTGATGTGCGCTTTTCCTTTTACGGTTATTCCGCTGTAGAGCAAGCTATAGACCTTGTTACAGGCATGATTAACGCATTTACCTATAACGCAGGCTTTTTTACCGAAAACAAGCTACCTAAAGGAATGCTCTTACTTGACGGCAATGTTTCTCAAGAAACTGTGGAACAGATGGAAGATTATTTATGCGACATAATGAGCGGCAGCCCCGCCAATCAATGGAGAGTGCCTATAATACCATCGGGCACAGGCTCTAGCGGCACTTCTAATACGATACAATGGGTAAGCCTAGCTGGAACCAATAGGGAGATGGAGTTTCAAGGCTGGCTTGATTTTCTCACTAGCGCTGTAGTTTCTCTTTTTGGCTGCTCTATGGAAGAATTGGGCTTGCACTCTTCAAAATCGCAGCCGCTTTTTGAACGCAACACAATCCCAGAAATTGAAGCTGCTAAGTCGCTAGTTCTAGGTGATACTCTTTCGTTTTTACAAAGCTACCTAAATAAGATTATTGATATCGCATTCCCTGAATATGAGCTTGAGTTTACAGGCTATGAGCGCGATGACCCGCAAGCGGTTTTGGACATAGCTAAAGGAGAGCTTGAATCATATAAGACGCTAAATGAAGTACGCGCAGAGAAAGGCTTGCCGCGCCTTGAGGCAGACTGGGCTAATGAGTGCCCCGCTAACCCGCAATTTGTGCAGCTATATCAAGCAGCGCAAGGAGGCGGCGGAGCAGAAAGCGGGCTAATCGATGAAGAGGAAGAAGAAGGCGAAAGTGAATACAGCGGCGATGAACAAGAAGAAGGAGGAGAGGATGAAGAAGATGATGGCAGTATTGCAAAGTCTTTTAGACATTTTTTCTGATGAAGAGGATATGATGTTTGAAAGCCTTTTTGTGCCAGTAAGCCGCATTGCTAAGTCGGACGATGGCTGGGAAGAACAACCGCAAAAGACAGAAAAATCAAGCAATACTGGGGAAATTACCAAACAAAAAAAGAAGCCTACAATAAAAAAGGCTAACCCTTATAAGATAGCTATCCATATTCACGATATAACCGAAGGCAATAGACAGGCAAAATATAATGAGTTTATTAAATGCCTTAGTGGTTTAATTCCCCGCTACATTGCAGATGATGGCACAAGAAAGCTAGGGAAAATGGAGATACGGCTTAAAGACTTTTCGACAGATAGGGTAAACAAGGCTCTGCGCACTATTGCCTTTTCGCTTGGAGTGCCAAATAAGGCAGCAAAGGGCGAGGCGTTTAGCTTTAAGGCGCAGGAAGATTTAGCGGATAAGTGGGCGGCTATTTTTGCATCCCTGGTGCGCGAAACTTATGACTTTATAACGGATTATCTTTCGCTCCCGCAAGTTACAATTATGAGTAAGGCTAATCTTACTCATAAAGGAAAAGCGCTTTATTCACCGGAAACAGGCAAGCCTATAAAACAGGCAGACTGGAACAAGTTCACAAAAAACCTAGAGGATTTTCTAAACAGAAAAACAGAGGATTTAGGCAACAGAATAGTTTTAGATGGAGAAGCTTTAGGCTCAATACTCGACAGAATGCTTAAATACAATACGCTTGACGCTGTAAAGAACGCGCGGCTTGATGACTTAAAATATCACGGTAAAAAATTTGACTGGATAGCAGACGATATAAAAAACCTTAAAACCGCACTGGGAGAGCCTTTAAGCAGAATGGAAGCCGCGCGGGTGCAGGCGATGCAGATGTCAGCGGCGCAGCGCATAACCAAGATGACGGCGGACATGAAGGAAAGCGCAAAGCAAATACTTATAGACGGTACGCGCAATCGGCAAGGCGCAACTCAAGTGTCGCAAGCTCTTTTTGATAAGTTTGTAGGCTTAAATAGTAATTATCAGCGCATAGCAGAAACAGAAATACAAAACGCCGTAAATAGCGCAATAATCAATGAAGAAGTACACAACGCAAAAGAAGGCGAAAAAGTATATTTTCAGCGCGTGGAAATTGTGGACGCTAATACTTGTGATTTTTGCAAGCGTATGAACGGCAAAATTGCCGTTTGGAGCGACACGCCGCTTTCTAATGAGAAAGTAAAAGATGAACACGCAGAATTTGCAATATGGGAAGGCAAGGAATGGACAGGCGGAAAGCAAATAGCGGCTGTTGGGTGTTTTCATCCGTATTGCAGAGGCTTTTGGACGCGCTGGACACCTGAAGGCGCAGCGGCGGACGCTTACACGGCGGAAATCTTTAAGCGCGGGGATAAGTGGAAAGATGCAGTAGAGACTGCAAAGAAAGAATACAAAAACAGAGGCATAGAAAATCCAGATGATAGAACAAAAGGCTTTAAGGAGCGCGTAGAAGAGCTATTTGCGGGCACGGTGAAAAAGTCTTTTACCGAAGAAGAACACCCTAGAAGCGAAAACGGGCAATTTACTAGCAAGGGCGATGAAGCGCAAGGGAGCGGGAAAAAGCCGAAAGAAAAAGCGCAAAGCAAGATTGACAGTAAAGCTATAGTGGAGCTGGGTAACCTTTTGAATCATATCCATGAAGAGATAATGACTGAAGAAGAGCAAGCGGAAGTTGACAAAATTATCAAAGAAACTAAATGGAAGAAAGAGCAAAGGCCTAACAAAAATGTTTTGTATATCCATCCTAATAAAGAAAACATAATGGGGAAAGACGCTTTTAAGCATGAAATAAAACACGCTCGACTTTTCGCAGACATGGGGTATACGGTGCATTTACCAGCAGAAAAGGGCGGGTATAAGCAAAAGTCTTATGATGCAATTATTAATGGAGTTAAAGTTGAATTGAAATATATAACGGGGAAGGCGAAAAACATAGGGAATAGATATAGTGATGGATTAGAACAATGTGATAATGTGTCCTTTTTTATTTCAAACAAAGCACCATCGAAGAAAAGTGAATATATCGGCGAATTAAAGAATAAGGCAGAAAAAACAGACAAACACGCTGGGGCCCTTATTGTTTATTTCCAATCCGACAGTTCTATAGTAACATTTGATTTTTCAAAGGAAGATATAGACATAGAAAAAAGCGCCCTTAAAAGAACGCTTTTTGGTGTCGGCCGGGCAGAAACCACAGCTCTAAATAGAACGGGCTCGACATCCCCGCCGCGCAGAGTGTCTGGCAATCAAACAATCCGCACAGAGAGGCTATCACCCAATAAGAACAGTTTAATATGCAAGGCTTATTTTGTCAATAGAGAATTAAACATTATTGATGAATTTTTTGTGAAAGTTTGAAAAAAAAGAGATGAGGACAATATAGGCGGCGTGATATGTACCCGAAATAGCGGTTTTGGGTACACGTTGGCAGTGATATGTACCTGAAATAGCGGTTTTGGGTACATAAGGCGCAAAAAATAACGGGAGGGGGGAATGAAGCGAAAAAGAAATGCATACCTAACACAGGCAACATTGCTTAAAGCGCTAGGGCATAAATACATAAGGAAAATCCCTAAGAAGAACGGCAAGGGTTTTTGGTATATATACGCAGAAACATTTAAGAAACCTTTTAGTGCTTTAGCGCAAATATTCGGTATAAAGCAAGCACGCATTAATAAGGACTTTGAAGAGCAAAACATAGAGCGGGATTATGGCGCAGATAAGCAGACTTTCGCCGCGCATATCTTGGAATACTTTACTAATAAAGTAAAATGGGATACCATTTTTTCAAAGCCAGAGAATAGAGAAAAATATAAAAAGCCAGTAAAGCAAAATCCGCCTAAGGCCAAGAATGAAGAAGCAAAAAAGACTAGTACGACAGGCAAGCAAGGCGCAGAAAAGAAAAATAACGGTGTTCCTAAAGTAAACCGCTCCCTTATGCGTAAAATTTGGGGCATTTATAGCACTGAAGGACAGCATATTGAGGAAGAGGAAAAAAAGGAGGCTACAAGTGGCGAAAATCAATCTAGAACTATCGGACAAAGAGTTCCCGGAAGTGCTAAAGAGATACGGGACGAACGGAGCGGCGCGGGTAGCGGCGCAGATGTGCATAGCACAGGGAATGGAGATAACGGAGGTCAATTTGAATTCGGTTTTGATAAATCTGGAGTCGGACTTGGAAATGCAAGCAGCAATGTATTTGGAGGAAGAGGACGAGTAACCAAAGCCGAAGCGAGAAAAATACGTGAACAATGTAGAGAAATCCTTAAAAAGCCAGATGAAGAAATTACAGATGCAGAAAAAGATATTTTACGCCAATATGTAGGCGCAGGCGGCGCAGATGAAGAAGGCGCAAGTAGCAGTGGTGTCCTTTATGAATTTTATACGCCGCATAATGTAATAAATAAAGTTTGGCAGCTAGTAGACAAATATAATCCCAGACAGGATAAGTCTGTAATAGAGCCATCGGCAGGTATTGGCAGATTTGCCGAAGGCAGACTTGAGAATTTTACGCTATTCGAGCTTGAAGAAGAATCGGCGCGGATAGCGAAAATACTTAATCCCAAAGCCGAAGTTGTACAAGGCGCATTTCAAGAAAACTTTCTAAAAAACGCAAACGGTAGATTTACTAAAGACTTTGAACAGTTTGATGTCGCTGTAGGGAATCCGCCTTATGGCAAATATACAGGAAAATACAAAGGCTTAGGCGAAGGAAAGGAATTTAGCCGTTATGAAAGCTATTTTATGGCGCGGACACTCGACACGCTTAAAGATGGCGGGATTATGGCTATGGTTGTGCCATCGGGCTTTTTAGACAGTAAAGAAGGCGGTCGGACATACGGGAAAGACCTTGAAAAGATAGCGTCAAAGGCGGAACTTTTGGAGGCGTGGCGGCTCCCCAATGGAACTTTTGATACTACCGATGTAGGCACAGATATTGTTATTTTACGCAAAGGGAAAGGCGGCAAACCAGAAAATTTTAGGGAATATTTTCAAAAGAACCCGTCGCATATAGCAGGTGAGACAGCAACACGCACAGGAAGATTTGGCAAAGAAGAGACGTATGTAAAGGTTAAAAGCGGCGAAACATTTGAAAGCGCGATAGATAACATAGATGTTGGCCATGCAGAAAAGCAACAAAAGATTGATAAAGCAGTTTCAAATATTAATGTAACCCGTAAAAGTGCAAGAAAAGTCCCAAGCGGGCTTGGTTTAGGCGATGAGTTAGAGACTGATAAAGGCAAAGCAAAAATTACAGGCTTTATAAAGAATAAGGGCAAGACAGTAGGCTATATAACGCGAATAAACGGTAAATCGGAAAAAATCCGCATAAGCGATGATGGAAAGGAAAGCGAGGAAGAGAAAAGGCGCAATCGTTCAGAGGCAATGCGGGGTAATAAAAATGCCTATAAGGGAGGCCCTAAAGAAGAAGCGGCGCAAGCTCCAAGAGTGGGGACTATTCTTTCTGCTGAAGAATTTAATAATAAGTACGGCAAAAATATCAATCCTGCTGACTTGCCAATTTGGAAAGTTACGGATAAATACGGCAATGTTGACATGGAAAAGCTATCTAATGCTGAACAGAAATATGTCAAGACTAGCGGGGAATATATTTATTCTGATGGCGTTTATGCTAATAAGGTGATTTATGCAAGCGGGAATATTAGAGAAAAGCTAAGAAATCTTGATGAGAGCGACCCGCAATATGAAATAAAAAAAGCGCTTTTAACAGAGGTAATGCCGCCAGAAAAGAAAATCGGGCAATTTACTCTTTCCCCTATTACAGACTGGGCGCGTGAATATAAAACAACAGAGGGAGTAACACTTATCGAAGGTTTTTTACGGTGGGCTTGCAATGGCAATCGCTATTTTAACTCTAGCGAGTCTCCTATATCGCCTGAAGAAATACCGCCTGAAATTAGCTTTTCGGATATAGAAGATTTTATAAACCGTGTTCCAGTAAAGCTAAATCGCGGGGAAAAGGAAGGGGACAAAAAAGCAAATAGCCGCCTTAAATTCCGCAAGAAAGAAAAGAGGCAAGAAGCTGCAATAAGACTTTTCAATCGTTACTTGCAAGAAGGCCTTACAAGGGAAGAGCAAGAAGCTCTTACAAGCGATTGGAATGATAACTTTAACACTTACAAAAACCCAGACTTTACTAAAATCCCGATTTTTGTAGAGGGCATGAGTACACACAAAGGCGAAAAGGAATTTACTCTTACAGAGCAACAAGTCAAAGGTATAACGCAACTTACAACAAAAGGTGCGGGGCTTCTTGCTTATGACGTTGGTGTTGGTAAGACAGTTACAGGTATTGTTGCTACAGTAAATCAAATACAGACAGGAAGGGCAAAAAGGCCTTTAATTTGTGTCCCGAAAGCAGTTTATAAGAACTGGGTAGAATCTGTGCGTGAACACTTTCCAGACATGAAAGTAAATGAGCTTGGTAATTTGTCAAAAAACTTTATCAAAGGAGATGTTTCAATAGAAGAGGGCTCAATATCTGTTTGCACATACGAGGGTTTGGAAAATATAGCATTTGGCCTAAAAGAAGAGGCGATATTGTTAAATGACCTTGAATTTGGAGCATTATACAAAACAGGTGATAGAACCAAAAGACAGGAAGCAAAAGATTCTGAAAAGCGCTCCGAAATGGTAGGCGCTATGCTTAAAACGCGAGACGGTGGCATTGATTTTAACGCTTTAGGTTTTGACCATATCACCGTAGATGAGGTACATAATTTCCGTAATTTATTTGCAATGCCGCGTCGTATATCCTTAAATCCAGATGAGCAAGAAGAGGGTAAGAAGCAGGCCGATGAATTTAGTGCATTGGGTGGGGGGAGGTCTAGCGCTAGAGCGCAAAAGCTCTTTGGTATAACGCGGTTAATTCAAGAAAGAAATGAAGGGCGCAATGTTTTTATGTTGTCCGCAACTCCATTCCAAAATTCACCGACCGAGATTTACTCTATTCTTTCATATATGGCGCGAGATAAAATGAAAGCACTAGGGATTTATTCGCTAGAGCAATTTGTAAGCACATTTTGCCGTGTCCAGAGCGAGTATGTTGTAAAAGCAGCGGATATTGCAGAAAAGCAAGTTATGAAAGATTTTAATAACCTTGCTGCGCTGCAAAATCTAATAACAGAGTATATCGATAAGGTAGACGGTGAAGAAGCAGGCGTTGTTAGGCCATATAAAAGGACGCATACTCCAGAGCTTGAAATGACTGAATTGCAAAAGGCGATAATGACAGAATGCGCGGATTATATAGCACAGCAAGAGCTAATGCCTGCTAATGACCGCGCACCGGGCTATATGTTTAGAGCAATGAATGCAATGAGAAATTGTGCATTGTCCCCAGCTCTTGTAAGCGATGATTTTATCCCTGATGGATTTGAGAAGCCGTCCATGAATCAGATTGTCGAAAGTTCTCCTAAGTTAAAGTTTGTTTGTGATTCTATTGTGCAGCAATACAAGCAAAATAGCCAAAATGGACAGGTAATGTATATGCCGTCGGGCGTTGAACAGTTTCCCCAAGTGCGTGATTATCTTGTGCGACAGGGAATACCGAAAGACGCTATAGCGCTGATGGCAGGCGGGACTACAAGCGATAAAGAAATGGATAAGCGGCAAGCCGTTATGGAAGAGTTTAATGACGTAAACGGCAAGTGTAAAATCATAATAGGAAGTGGTGTTATTAAGGAAGGTGTAAGCCTAAATGGAAATTCTACTGTAATTTACAACACGCAGCTTGACTGGAATCCGACAGACGCACAACAAGTGGAGGGACGTATCTGGAGGCAAGGCAACAAGCAAGGCATTACCCATGTTGTTTATCCGCTTATGCACGATTCAATAGATTCAATGATTTATCAAAAATACGATGAGAAAGGAAGCCGCCTTGACGCACTTTTTAATTACAAAGGCGATACACTAAATGTTGCAGACATTGACCCAGAAGAGCTTAAATTTGGGCTTATTAAAGACCCCGCAAAGCGAGCAAAAATGCAAGTGTTGCAATTTCAAGAAAAGGCACAGGGCGATAAAAAGATGTATGCGCAACTTATCGATGTATTGCATAGACAGGCGCGGGTTGCTTTTAAGAGTGATGAAACTCTTGCACAGGAATCAGGTGCTTATAGACTGGAAGAGCTACAAAAAGACTATGACAAACAGGTAAAGCGGCAAAAAGAAGCTCCAAAGGCAAGGGAAATTTTTAAAGATGCATTCGGGGGAAACCCAGATAGCTTTACTATTAAAGAGGCAAAAGAGCTTCTTGAAAGTAACGGTATAACATCGATTGAGCCGCCCAGTGGCTATGGGGGAGACGCTCCAAGAACATTGTATTTGCGCACAATGAGTAGTATCGCCGATTATGAGCTAACTAACCCCGCGTGGTATAAAGACAAGATTAACGCTATTAAGACAGCGCATAAAAAGCTAATCTCACAGCGCGATTCTATGCGAGCAGCGCTTGAAAACAAAGGGGTAAAGTCAAGCGCAGACGTTGACGCTAAAATTGAAGAATACTCACAGCTAATGACAGAGGCAGAGGAAACCATAGATAAAGCCAAAGAAATGTATGACAAGTTTTATGAGGCAGCAGTTGCGGATAACAAAGTACAGCAAAAAAGTATTCTATCGGTTGATGACCTTGTAAGTGAAAATGTCAATGCTATCATGAACGACTTGCACCCGATGGACGAGGAATGGCAGGCTAAAATAAAAGCGGAAAATGAAGCGCGTTTTGGGAAAGGCGTAAAAAAATCTGCTAAAAATAAAAAGTGGATATGGATAGATAAAAACGGCAAGATATGGATTAAGAAAAGCGTAATGGAGGCGTGGAAGCAATCAAGAAAGGCGTTAGGCTATGAAGATGGAATAGAGAAAGAACAAGAAGCGGGAAAGACTACCCCCGCCGTTGCCAAGAAAAAGGGAGCTGTAAAAGGCAGCATTTCTAGCGGAACAGGGCAAAACGGCAGCAAGGCTACAGGCAACGGTGTAAGGACTATAAAATGCGACGAATTTTTAACGCAGGCAATCTTGTTAAAGGCTTTTGGGCACAAATATCTGCGTAAAGTGCCCAAGAAATCAGGTAAAGGCTTTTGGTATATCTACAAAGAGACATTTCAGAAACCATTGCAGGCTTTGTCTCGCATTTTCGGAGTGAAAAGTGAAAAGATTGACGCTGACTTTAAGGAGCAAAACATAGAGCGCGACTATGGCGCGG
>CAYYCW010000036.1:0-11387 GCA_964470435.1 uncultured Treponemataceae bacterium | reverse complement strand
ATAACTTATAACTTATAACCAAATATCATTGATGCAAATTCATTCATGTGCTGTGGTAGTGGGCAAGAAATCATAAAGCTTTTTGGCGCTTTGCTGCCGCGTTTGGGTAGCCTTTCATCTAAAAAAATGGGCAAGACAAGTGAAGTAGCTGCAAGTTGCAAGCTTTTTACGCCGTAAAGCCTTTTTATTTCGCGGTTTTGCTTAAAGTCGCCGTATTTGTCGTCAGCTACAATGGGAAAGCCTTTAAGCGCAAAGTGCCGCCGTATTTGGTGCGTTCGCCCTGTCTCTATTTTTACAGAAAGAAGGCTAAACTCGCCGCCCTTGGCTATCTTTTCTACAGTGTAAAGCGTTTCAGCAGCTTGCAGGATTTTTTCTGAATTGGGGCGCGCATCACCTTTTTTCTTTTCAAGAGGAATGTCAATCTTTCCCTTTAAGTTGGGCGGCGCGCTTAAGCAAATGGCTGTGTAGCCTTTTTCAATTCCTTTTTTGCTAAAATATTTCGAATATAAAAAGGCTGCGTCTTTGGAAAGGGCTGTAACTAAAATGCCTGCTGTATCCTTATCTAGGCGGTGGACGGGAAAAATCTTTGCCTTAAGCTGCGCTGAAAGAATTTCTACAAGTGAAATGCTTACGCCCGCGCCGCCTTGCACTGGAAGCCCCGCTGGCTTTTCTACAACCGCTATTAGGGAATCTAGGTAAAGAATGTTTAAGGCGCGCTCGGGCTTTCCGCTTTTTTTTCTTTTTTCCATTTACGGAGGCATATTACAGTGAAAGCTAAAAAAAATCTTTTTGCTCTTTTGTTAGCCGCCTTCCTGGCAAGCTTTTTAAATGCTGAAACTATTTCTCTAGGTGAGTATCTTTTTTCCGCTGACATTCCTGAAGGCTTTGCGCTTGTAGAAAGGCGCGGGAATGATAGGCTAAAGTTTCAAAATTCGGTGTTTCCTGCCGAGTTGCAAGTTGCTGTCTATCCTTATGGCGACTTTGACCAAGCGGGTAAAGCGCTTAGTAGCGTTGCAAGGCAAATTGGCTCTTTGGAAGAGTGCAAGGAGCTTACATGGCGGGGTAGAAAGGCTGCTGTTTCTAAGCTTGACTTTCCATTGGGAAAGGGCTGGGGTGCCGCCGCGGAGCTTCCGCAAGAAAAGGGCTGGCTTGTAGTGATTGCTTACACTTACTCGAATGCGGCTAGCTTGGCACGAGGTAAGTTTTCTGAAGATGAGCTTGAGCTTTTTCATCTTTCAGTTCTAGATTCCTTTTTGACGGGGGTGGGAAACGCGCTTTCGCCAGGCATTGTTACAACCTTTGCCTTTCCTGAAGAAGGGGAGCTTAGCGTCCCGTTTAAGACAAAAAAAAGCGAGTTTAGTGTGCTCTTTAACGCTTGTGATGCCAAGGCAAACCAGTATGTAGTGGACAGGGAGTTTTTAGTTTTAACAAAGTACGCGGGCACTGCGCTAGAGCAAGCTGCCTGGAAACGCTTTTACCGCATGATATACAGGGATGCCTGGAAACGGATGGAAAGGGCTTCTTTTATGATTGCAAATCAGCTTTCTAGCAATGCAACAGAGAGAGCAAAAGAGCTTATTGAATGGCTTTTTAGCTTTGACTACACGCGGGACTTTGCGGGAAGCGATTTTACAAGCTTACCCGACGCGTTTACAAGGAAAACAGGCGACTGCGACACTCGCTGCCTTCTTTTTGTGCTTCTTATGCGACAAATGGGTACGGAGGCGGCTCTTCTTATTTCGCCCGAGTTTAGCCACAGTGTTGCCGCAGTGGCGCTTAACGTTGCAGGACCCGTCTTTGCAATAGAGGGAAAGCAGCTTTACGCCTTGGACTTAACATCCTCAAAGACGGGCGGGAAGCTTAGCAATGAAATGGCTATAGCGGACAAGTGGTTTGCGGTAACGTTTAACCCGTAGCGATTCCTGCGTTTTCGTTTTCTATGATAAGCGCGTAAGCTTCTTGTGCTGAGCTTGCGTTAATAAGCCCTTCGCGCAGTTCCTGGTTTTTAAGCTTTGCGCTTATTACAGCAAGGGTTTGAAGATAATAGGCGTGCTGGTTGTGTGCGGCTGCAAGCATAAACAAAAGGCGCACGGGCTCGTTGTCTATGCTTTGAAAATCAGCTATTTCATTGCGGCAAATGCCTACAGCCATTACAAGGTCGGTAACGGAAGAAAGGCGCACATGGGGAATTGCTATGCCTAGCCCTATAGCTGTAGACATTAGCTCTTCGCGCCGCAAAATTTCAGCGGTAAGCTCGCTTTGGTTTTTAACCTGCGGCGCGCTCCCTAAAACCTTTGAAAGCTCTACAAGAGCGTCTTGGCGCGCGGAATGTTCAATAAAGACAACGCGGCTAGGGGAAAGCACACTTTGAATGCGCACCTGCCTTTGCTCTTGCGCAGGACTTGAATAGCCTGCGAGGCGGTCATTTATCCACTTTTCTATTTCGCTTTTCTTAAACCGCCACACTGTGCCCAGCTTGCCAGCAGGTATTTTGCCTTTTTGGGCCCAGTCGTAAATAGTTCTTTCAGACACTCTAAGGTATTTTGCAACTTCTTCTATTGTAAGCATATTGTCTTGCGCGAATGGATTATCTAGCAAGGCGGTCTCCTAAACATAAATATGCTATAATATTGCGAAATACTGCATAAAATGTCAATTATTTTCACTATTAGCTAATAAACAAGGCTACTTTGCAAGCTCGTGCAAAGAATCCTCAGGATACAGGGCCAAAACAGTTGAAAAGACAGCCGTTTCCCAGCTGTTTCCGTATACTATTGTAGCATCTCCTTGCATAAATTCTGAAAGAACCTGGCGGCATATTCCGCAAGGCGGCACGGGGTAGTCGGCGTCCGGGGTGCAGACAGCTATTGCCGCAAAGCTTTTTTCGCCCGCGCTTACAGCGGAAAAGACTGCGCTACGCTCAGCGCAGCTTGTTGCCCCAAAGGAGCGGTTTTCAACATTGGCGCCCGCAAAAACTGCACCTGACTCTGTTAAAAGGGCGGCGCCTACCCTAAAGCGCGAATACGGAACATAGGCGTTTTTTGCAACATCTTGCGCCCTTTCATAAAGGGATTTTAGCTCTTCTTTTGAGATACTTTTATTCATGGCTAGCCTCCTTATGCACTCATATTGCAGCAAGCTCTTGGATAAAGCAAGGGAATTTTGCCCTTGAGTGCGCGGCTGTAGACTAAGCGCTAAGCTCTTTTAAGTCAGCACTGAATAGCCTTTCCGTTTCTAAGATAAAAGAGCACTCCTTCAACCTTAGCGCCGGGGAACTTGTCGGCAAACAAGTTGCGCGCCGCCTTCTTGTAGGTTTCAATTTGGTCCTTGTAAATGGAGGGATTTTCTGCCTTGTCTGTCTTGTAGTCAACAACAAAGAGCGTGCCGCCGCTCTCAAAAACCAAGTCCATCTTGCCTTTTACAACGCAGGTGCCCAAGCCTTCCACATCCGTCTTGATTGCAAAGCCATATTCAGTTTGCCACCACGCGGCGGCCTTGGCGACTTTGCCTATGTCGGAAGTAAAGAACCGCTCTGCCATTTTAAAGGCTGTCTCGCGTATCTCTTGCGGAATGCGGGCGGGG
Organism: uncultured Treponemataceae bacterium; assembly: GCA_964470435.1. Taxonomy (GTDB): domain Bacteria; phylum Spirochaetota; class Spirochaetia; order Treponematales; family Treponemataceae; genus Avitreponema. Next base: position 7,805 of record CAYYCW010000036.1, on the reverse strand, counting down.
TTGCCTGTAAAGCCTTCTTCTATTGCCGCATGAACGTATGTGCCAAAGTCTTCCGGATTAATCCTGTTGTTTTTAAGCATAGCATCAATAGCATCATCGGTGCCGCTTTCGGTATACTCGGCTGCGACATCGCCTTGAAGGCTGAACTCCGCATATTCGCCATCATCGGTATATTCGGTAAGGCTTGCAGGCAGTAGCGAGCTTAAATCCGCCTGAACTGCAGAAGCACCTTGCACCTTGCCGCCTGCTGCTCGCTTTGCAGCGTAAAGCTCACTTGCAGCATAGCGCGTGCGCTTCGGTGCCTTGTATTCGGCGCATTCAACGCCTTCTAAAAGGTTTGCGGATGCGCTTTCCGTCTCGCGTTTTCTCTTTTGAACAGGCTTGGGCAGAGCCTCCCTAATAGTAACGCCTTCAACATTACCCGCATTCGCTATCGCGGGAAGAAGCAAATCCAAAAACGAAAAGCGCGCTGCGTCGTCCTTGCCTGCTGCTGCCTTTTCCTCAAGAATTGCACGCAATTCTTCCTCGCTTAGCGGAGCATCGGGCAGCTCGCCATCTTTAGGCTTTAGCTTGACGCACCCGCTTACAAAAACCTTAGCCTCCGCCCGCGTCATTGCGACATACAAGAGCCGCCTAATCTCGGCGGCGGCCTTAGCGGCGTTTTCTGCCTTTGCTTCCATATAAAAGAAGTTGCCGCCGCTTTTTATACCCTTCAGCTCTTCAGGAACTTCGGTATTAATCGTAATTGAATGTTTTTCAGAAAAATAGAAGGGCTCGGCGTTGGTTTCCGCCCGCCCGCTATTGGCTGCGTCAACAATAAAGACGATGGGGAACTCAAGCCCCTTGCTCTTGTGCACGGTCATTAGGCGCACTCCGCTGCCCTTGCCTGCAGGCACGTCAATCTCGTCAAAGCGCATTCCCGCCTCGTGCTTTTTGTCAATGCTGTCAAGAAAGTCCGAAAGGGAAAGCGCCTTTGCGTCCGCCTGCCGCGCAAGCTCAAAAAAGTAGTCGTAGATTTCAGAGTAATGCACAAGCGCGGGATCGGAAATTACAGCGTAGCGGTAGCCAAAATCGTACCAAAGCGCGGAGACAAGCTGCGCGATAGAAAGCTTATCCGCCTTTTCTTGAACAAAGGCGTAAGTGTAGGCGGCACGCTTAAATTTATCCTTAGAGCATTCCGCAACAATAGCGGCGTCCTCATCAGAAAAGGGAAGAGCGGGCGCGCGCTTGCTTTCTGCTGCTTCAGCGCGGGCTGTCATAATGCGGGCAAAGCTTGCGTCGTCAACAGCTGCAAATGGGGAGCGAAGCACCACAGCGTAAGAAAATGTGTCTTCAGGATTTACAGCGAGCCGCAAAAGGGAATAAAGGTCATTTGCCGGCGCGTCGGAAAAAAGCCCGGTAAGCGCTTCGCTCTGATACGGAATGCCATCATCTCGCAGGGCTTGCTCAAAGCGCCGCTGCTTGCCCGTGCTCCTAAAAAGGATGGCGATATCGCTATAGCAGCAATGCTGCGCCTGGCCGCCCGCCGCCTTGTTCCTAATCTTGTAACCCTCCGTGACGAGCCGCTTTATCACTTGAGCTACCTCTTGCGCTTCAGAATCGGTCTTGCTTGCCTGCTCCTTGTCTTTGCTGTTAAAGCGCTCATCGGCAAAGAGGATAAGCTCAATACCTGAGTTGCAGCCCTCCGTTTTCACGCTCGCGTTGGAAGGAAAAAACTCCGCCTCAAAGTCTTTAAAGCCTTCTGCCTCATCCGCTGGGCAAAACACGTGCGGAAAAATGCTATTAAACACATTGAGTAGCCGCTTTTCTGTGCGATAGTTTACAAGGAGCTGCGGCATTGCCTTTCCTTGCCCCAGCTCCGTCTTTAGCCGCCTAAAAACAGAGACATTCGCGCCGCGAAAAAGATAGATTGATTGCTTTTCGTCCCCCACAAAAAAGAGCTTGTTATTCTCAAGGCTTTCTGGGCTAGGAATGCAGCCTGCCTCGCTCTCGCCAGATATAAGGTAGAGCAGGTCCTTTTGCAGCTCGTTGTTGTCCTGAAACTCGTCAATAATTATGCTGTCGACTTGTTCCTTCCAAAACCGGCGCAAGGCCTCATCGCGTTTGAGCGAGTCAAGGGCTATTTGCGAAATGTCGCGGAAGGTTAGGGCAATCCTTGAGCGCTTTATTTCGTTAAAGATGACTTGAAACTCATTCAAAAGCGTAAATGTTTCGTTAATAATCGCTTCGTTTAGAATGAAGTTTGCAAGAGGCATCATTGTTTCTGTTTCTGCCTTAAAGCAGTTAAGCGCATCCTTTGCATCTCCCGCGCCAAAACTGTTTTTTACGCAAGCAACCTTTGCGCAAGTTGTCACGAACGCTACAACCGATGCGCTGTTTGCAATGTCAGGCTCAAGGATGCCGCCACCAAGCGCCTCGTTTAGCTTATCCCATGTTTTTGGCGACTTGCCCGTGTCGCGAGCCTCACGCGACAGCTCTTTTAGCCTATTGAAAAGCGATATGATAGAAGAAACTACATCGGCAAACTTTTCCCTAACCGCCTTCTTTTGCGCCGCCGCTATTTGGTCAAAGTCGAGCGGAGAGGAAAGCGAAGAGTGTTCCTTCATTGCAGCGACAAAGAGGCCTTCTGCAATCTTTTCCAGGCTGAACTTCTGCATCAGCGAGATTAACGCAGGCGATGCCCTGTGCTGCAAGATAAAGCTTAATGCCGCCTGCCTTGCCTGTTCAGCAATTCCTTCGTCGTCAACCGCAAAGTCAGGGGAAACACCATACTCACGGCAGGCTGAGCGGCAAATGGATGCGCAAAAGGAGTCAAGCGTTTCAATTTGCGCAGAGTAAAACGCGGCGGCGGCGGCCTGTGCTTCGGGGTTTTCGGTTTCTGCGAGGATTGAATAAATGCGGGCGCGCATTTCGGATGCAGCTTTTCGCGTAAAGGTTAGCGCGAGTATCCTGTCAACGGGAATTTTCTTTTTTACAACAAGGTGCAAAAAGCGCGATGCCAGCACCTTAGTCTTTCCAGACCCCGCGCCCGCCGCGACAACGGCGTTAAAGGCAATTTCCGCAGCTTCCCTTTGGGAGCTGTTTAGGCTTGCAATTTGCTCTTCGTATGCCGGCATTATCCCTTCCTTTAGTCTTGCGCTACAGCATACGCGCGGCGGCACACTGCCCTAAAATCGCAAGCTTGGCATGTTTCTGTGTAAACGCCTTTTGCTGAAAAGGAAGCAGCGTTTATCGCCTCTGCAAAGGCAGCCGCTTCCGCCCGCATTGCGTCAATGGCTGCCTCAAACTCTTCTGCACTCTTAAAGGGCTTTGACCTTGAAAAAGCCTTTGCTTCAATATTGCCATCATCAGTGTTGAGGATGGGCACGTATTTTTGGTCTTTCACGCTAAAAAACCACGCTTGCGTAACGCTCATTTTTAGCGCTTCCCTGCACAAAAAAACATAAAACGGCATCTGAAAATCCTCTATTTTGCCATCTGCGGGCTCGTAAGCCTTAACTGTGGGATACCCTCCTGTCTTGTAGTCAACAATCACGGTAGAGTTTCCGCCCACGCTTTTTGAAATTCTGTCGATTATTCCAAAAAACTCCATGCCGCCCGCGCTAAAGTATAGCTTATTCTCTGTCATAACAGGAACAAAGCCGTCAAGAAGGGCGCAATCCGTATTTATAAGTGCTTCCACTCCTTCCTTTAGTCTTGCTGCAAGCGCGGGGCTGGCAGGTTCGGCAAGCGGGTTTTTCATGCCGGAGTAGCCTAATGCCTCCTCCATAGCGGCGGGAATAATCTCTTCAGCCTTATTTAGATAGAGCTCGGCACAACTTGAGAGGAACGCCCCATCTTTCTCCTTAATAAACTTGTAGAGCTTTTCAACAACTTCATGGAAGATGCTTCCCCTTTCGCCCGCATCAATAATGTCAAGTTCTGGGGAAAATTCACGCTTTTCAAGTTTAAGCGCCTTTTTCATAAGCCACTTGGCGGGGCAAGTAGAAAAGTCCTTTAAGTCCGTAGCAGAAACACGCACCTGCCGCGCGGGAGTTTTTTGCACCTTAGCAATTCTTTCTTTTATAAGCGTTAGCGCGTTATCGCTTGCGTTGCCTTCAAACCCTTTCTTTAAGAATGAAAACCTTGTAGCCTTATCAGCATTTAAGAATGAGTAAGCCTCAAAGCCAGCCTTTTGCGTAGGGTAGGCGCGCGGGGGCCTTTCTTGCCGCTCTTCCATTTCTAGCGGGTCGGGAAGAAGTGGCTCTTCCTCGTCTTTGGTCGCGCAGGCGTTAAAGGCGCTATGCACAGTCTTGTAGCCGTCAACACCGCGAAGCGCGGCAGAAAAGAAAACGCCGCCGCTGTCAGCGCCATCCATATATGAAGAAAAGAGCGGCTCAGAGGCATCTTCATCAAGGCTGGCGAGCTGTTCCCGCTTGTCCTTGCGCAAAAACTTTAGCTCACTATGCAGCGCTGTGGCATCCTCTTGCGTTATCCCCGTTATAAAGTGAAACTTGAAGGGAGAAGCCGCCGCATCCTTATACTTAAAGACGCTTACGCCCCCCATCTTACTTTGTGGCACATATCTTGTCTTTTTTAGGCGCGATACAAAAAACGAAAAAGGATTGCGCGGTGTCAATTCTGGAAATGCCTTTTCTATTTCAACAAGAGCGTCGAGTTCTTTAATGCAGCGGCCAATTTCAAGGTTTTCCCAAGTTTTGCCTTCGCCTGCGTTATAGCCCATTTTTTCCATATCAAGCAGGCTGTCGCGAAAGATAAACCACGCGGAGCGCGCGGCGGCAAAGGTTTTAGCGGATGTAAGCGCGAGCACGTTCTTTTTTAGCTTTAGATACCACTCCCTTATGCGAAAATCAGTGTTTCGCCCTGCTAGATTAAAGGCGTTTTCCCAAATGTCAATGAGCTTGCCATCCTCCCGCCAAGAGCAAAGGCAGCGGTTTTCAATTCCAAACTGGATGAGCGACGCGGGCAACTCTGGCGAAAGCCACGCAATGCTTTTTATGGAAAGTAGCTTTTTTACCGCGTTAAAAGAAAAGTCTTCCGCCTTGCACTGCTGAATACGCGGAAAGATTCGCCCCGCGTGAGTTTCTGCAAGGGCGCGCCCAAAGCGTAGGCGAGTAGGAATGCTGCGCGTCGCAAGCTCCCGGATAAGGTAGGGTTCGCTTACCTCGGCGTTTGAAATGCTTACCGCTATAGTGTCCGCGCTCTCCCCCCGCATAAAAAGCGACTCAATCTTGAGGGCAACTTGCCTAAACTCCTCGCGGAAGTCAGCATGTTGCTTAAATTGCGCATTCTCGCCCGAAAAGGGCGGCGCGGACACGGCTGTAAAGTCTGCAAGATTTTCCGCGTAGGGTAAGTCATTGGCTTCACCGCTAAAATAAGCGGGATTTAGCGCCGCGGCATACGCGCTAAAGCCTTCTATTGCTTCATAAAAGAAGATAATGTGTTTTTTGCCGCTTACTTCAAAGCGCCTGCAATAGTTCGCTTCAAAAAGGGAAGAGCGCTCAAGGAAAGCCTTGTAGTCCTCAAAGATAAACGCGATGTCCCTATCTTCAGCGTCCGCAAGCTGTGCCGCCGTGCCAAAACGCTCCCGCCTTTCTTCAAAAAGCGCAAGGTGTGGCAAAACGCTTGCAATCCATGAGCTAAAAAGCGAAGCACTTTCTGCAAACTCAGGCGGAATCGCAAACTGCAAAAGCGGCTTGCCTTTTTTGGCGGCAGAGGCGTTTCTTTCAGCTAAGTTTTCAGCGTAAAGCGCCCGCATCCGCTCATGGATTTCAGCCTTGCCTGTCTCAGCCTTTGCCGCATGAATGCTCTTAAAGCGATCCCAAGGCAAAAAGCGCTCGTCAGGCAAAACAGCGCACGGGTGAAAGTCAAGCGCACGCTCCTGCCACATGTCGGCTGCAATCTCTGTAGGAAAAACAAAGACTACACGGTTGTCCTCTATGTATCTTTTTATAATTCTTTCGATAAGCCCTGCGCCACGGCTTTTGGATGAGTTGTGCTCCATAGCTTGCATAGCAAGAGTATAGCAGATTTAGCTGGAAGCTAAAGCTCTAAACTCTTATGCTGTTTTTTGTTATAATAACACGAGCGTAAGGCTTTTACGCTCGCAATACATTCTTTATTTAAGGAGGAACAATTATGGAAATGGTGATGTCAGCTCTGCTATGGCTAGATGATGTGATGTACTACCCAATCCTAGTGGTGGTGCTTGTCGCGGCGGGCTTGTATTTTACTGTGCGCACTAAACTGCTGCAAGTGCGCCTGTTCCCGGAGTGCTTGCGCGTCATTAAGGAGCGGCCTTCAGCTAAGGGCGGGGTGTCGTCCTTTCAGGCGCTTATGGTGTCAACGGCATCGCGCGTCGGCACAGGCAACATTGTCGGCGTATCTACAGCAATTTGCTTGGGCGGACCTGGCGCCGTGTTCTGGATGTGGGTGATAGCCTTTGTCGGCGGAGCGTCAGCCTTTGTGGAAAGCACGCTTGCGCAAATCTACAAGAAGCGCAGCGCGGAAGGCTATTCCTACGGTGGTCCCGCTTACTACATTGAAACCGTGCTCCGCAACCGCTTTATTGCATGCGCTTTTGCGGTCTTTCTAATACTGACTTACGCGTTCGGATTCAACTTGCTTTGCTCGTATAACCTGCAGTCCACATTCTCTGTTTACAGCTTTTACAACCCTGAGGTCACGCCATGGATAATCGGCATCATTCTAGGGCTTGTGGTGGGCTATTGCCTTCTAGGCGGCGGGCGGCGCATTATTTCTTTCGCGTCGCTGCTAGTGCCTGCAATGGGCGTTATCTACATTATTGCTGCAATCATCGCCATTGTGATGAATGTTACATACCTGCCGCAAATGTTCGCTATGATCTTTGCGGACGCCTTCGACTTTAGGTCGATTTTCGCAGGCGTTGGTGGCTCGTGCCTCGTGTATGGCGTAAAGCGCGGCCTTTACTCCAACGAGGCGGGCATAGGTTCGGCACCTAACGCGGCAGCGGCTGCGGATGTGTCGCATCCTGTAAAGCAGGGGCTCGTGCAAATGCTTTCAGTCTTTCTCGACACCCTAGTCATCTGTTCGGCTACGGGCTTCATGTGCCTAATATCGGGCGTGGACATCAAGGGCGAGTTGGCTGGAGCGCCATATGTGCAAAGCGCGATGACATCCCTTTTTGGCGGGTTCGGTCCCATCTTGCTCACTGTGTCAATGGTGCTTTTCGCGTTCACCACGTTAATCGGCAATCTCTATTATGTTGACAACAACCTCTCCTTCTTAAAGGGAGCTGAGCCTAGCAAAAAGTTTATGACAGTATACCGAATAATCGCTGCGCTGATTGTATTTGTGGGCGCGGTGATGTCAATGGACGCGGTATGGGCAATCGCAGACATTTTAATGGGCTTAATGGCGCTTATCAATATTCCGTGCATTATCATCTTATGCAAGGTAGCACTCGCCGCGATGAAGGACTACGAGGAGCAAAAAAGGGAAGGAAAGAACCCCGTGTTCCGCGCAAAAAACATACCGGGACTGGACCCTTCTCATCTAGATTTTTGGAAAGAGGATGTTAGTTGACGGTAGACAGTTGACAGTTTATGGGTAGAGAGATAAGAGTTTGGGGGCGAGTGTTCTTGCACAAGCTCTCCTCTACTTGCTTTACCATAGCACTGATAACTGTAAACTGATAACTAATCCTTACATTTCCCCTATAAACGGTACTAACACAAGGTGGCATGCGCTTTCAAGCACGGTTGCGGCTGCGCGGACAAGCTCAAGGCGCGCGCGCGAAAGCTTTGCAGATATTTCCGTCGCGC